>NZ_JBSFXE010000005.1:0-248822 GCF_053595195.1 Kitasatospora sp. NPDC002522 | reverse complement strand
GACGCCCAGGTGATCAAGACCTGGTTCGTCACCGAGACCTTCCGCCTGGAGGACGCCGCCGACGGCACCGTCCTGCTGCGCTCCGCCGCGACCGGGCAGTACGCCGCCCTCGACGCCGACGGCACCGTGCGGGTGACCGCCGAGCGCCCCGAGGACGCCGAGTCCTGGCAGCGCGAGGTGCTGCGCGACGGCCGCGCCGAGGCGGTGGCCGCCGCCGCCGACGCCGACCTGGCGATCGTCGTGCTCGGCAACCACCCGCTGATCCACGGCCGCGAGACCGAGGACCGCAAGGGCACCGCCCTGCCGCCCGCCCAGGACGACCTGCTGCGCGCCGTCACCGCCGTCCGCCCGCAGACCGCGCTGGTGCTGATGAGCAGTTACCCGTACGCGGTGGACTGGGCCGACGAGCGGCTGCCCGCCGTGCTGTGGACCTCCCACGGCGGCCAGGAGGCCGGCGCCGCCCTCGCCGACGTGCTGCTCGGCCACGCCGAGCCCGGCGGCCGGCTCCCGCAGACCTGGTACCGCGGCGACGACCCGCTGCCCCACCCGCTCGACTACGACATCATCAAGGCCGGCTGGACCTACCAGTACCACCGCAGCCCCGCGCTCTACCCGTTCGGCCACGGCCTGTCCTACGCCGCCTTCGAGTACGGCGACCTGACGCTCTCCCAGCCGGCGACCGGTCAGGACGGCACCGTGCAAGCCGCCCTGACGGTCCGCAACACCGGCCGACGCGCCGGCAGCGAGGTCCTCCAGCTGTACGTCCGCGCCCTCGACGCCCGCTACCAGGCGCCGCGGCTGCGCCTCGCCGACTTCCGCAAGGTCCGGCTGGAGCCCGGCGAGAGCCGCGAGCTGGTCTTCGAGCTGCCCGCCTCCGCCCTCGCCCACTGGGACGTGGCCACCGGTGCGTTCACCGTCGACCCCGGCGACTACGAGGTGATCGCGGCCCGCTCCGCCGAACACCCCCTGGCGGTCGCCCCGCTCGCCGTCACCGGTACCCCCGCCGCACCCCGCGCCGTCGTCGAACAGTCCCTCGCCGCAGTCGACTTCGACGACCACACCGGCATCGCCATCGTGGACGCCGACAAGACCCGCGGCGACGCGGTCACCCCCGCCGACCCCGCCGCGGGAGCCGTGCTGAGCTACCGCGCGCTCGACCTCACCGGCGCCGCCCGGATCGAGGCCGGCATCGCCCGCGAGGACACCGACGGCACCGCCCGCCTGGTCGTCGAAGCCGGCGGTCGAGTGCTCGCCGACATCGACGTCCCGGCCACCGGCGACCGCTACACCTGGACCACCGCCGCCGCCCCGCTCACCCACCGGCCGGACGGCATCCACGAGCTGCGCCTGCACCTGCACGGCGCGTTCCGCCTCGGCGACCTGCGCTTCGGCCGGACCGACTGAAGACAGGCTCAGGCCCGCTCCTGACAGACGGGCCGAAGGACGCCGAGAACGGGCGGCCCGCTCCTGACAGACGGGCCGCCCGTCGCTGCCCACATCCGCCCCTACCCCCTCACCCGCCGCCCGGAGGCGGCCCGCATGTCGCTGCTCACGCCCCACCACGCCACCTCGTCCTCGCAGCACCCGGAGGAAGCCCCCATGCCGCTCCCCGACCTCGGGCTCGACGAACTCGCCGATTACCGGCCCGAGTCGACCCTCCCGCAGGACTTCGACGCGTTCTGGGAGCGCACCCTTGCCGAGGCCCGCGCCCACGGCGGCGAGGTGAAGGCCGAGCCCGCCACCGTGCAGTACGGACTGCGCACCGTCGAGGTCGAGGACGTGCGCTTCCCCGGCTGGAACGGCGAACCGGTCTCCGCCTGGCTGCTGCGCCCGCGCGGCGCGCAGGGCCCGCTGCCCGTGGTGGTCGGCTACCAGGGCTACAGCGGCGGTCGCGGCGTGCCCACCGAGCACCTGCTCTGGTCCGCCGCGGGCTACGCTCAACTCGTCGTCGACAGCCGGGGACAGGGGCACGACACCCCCGACCGGACCACGGGCGACGGCACCCAGTGGGCCGAGGGCTTCATGACCCGCGGCATCGACTCCCCGGAGAACTACTACTACCGGCGGCTGATCACCGACTGCGTCCGGGCCGTGGACGCCGTCGCCGAGCTGCCCGGCCTCGACCCCGAGCGGATCGTGCTGACCGGCGGCAGCCAGGGCGGCGGACTCGCCCTCGCCGCAGCCGGTCTGACGGGGGACCGGGTCGCGGCGGTCATGCCGGACGTGCCCTTCCTGTGCCACTACCTCCAGGGCGCGCAGCTGTCCCTGGACGGGCCGTACCAGGAGCTCGTCAAGTACCTGCGCTGGCACAGCCGCCACCGCGTGCAGCCGACCTTCGAAACCCTCGCCTACTTCGACGGCGTCAACTTCGCCCAACGGGCCACCGCGCCCGCCCTGTTCAGCGTCGGCCTGATGGACCCGATCTGCCCGCCGCGCACCGTCTACGCCGCCTACAACCTGTACGCCGGCCAGGACCGCACCATGACGGTCTGGCCGTTCGCCGACCACGCAGGCGGCTGCGGCTCCAACCCGCCGGCCCAACTGGCCTGGCTGCACGCGCGCGGGCTCGCCCCCGACGCCGACTGACCCCGCACCGAACGCCCCGCCCGAGCACCCGGGAGACCGCAACCCGCCCCGGGGCCGAACCATCGCGCACCGCGCGAACGGAGGATCCACCCGATGAAGTTCACTGACGGCTACTGGCTGATGCGCCCCGGCGTGACCAACCGCTACGCCGCCGAGGTCGCCGATGTCCGTGCCGAGGAGGACCGGTTCACCCTCTGGGCGCCGCTGCGGCACGTCACCAATCGGGCCGACACCCTCAACTCTCCGCTGCTGACCGTCGATTGCCACTCCCCGGCGGAGGGCGTGATCGCCGTCCGGTTCACCCACCACGCCGGGTCGGTGCGGCCCGGCGGCGGGTTCGAGTTCGTCGGGCAGCAGGACGGCGCGGGCAAGGTGGTGCGGGACGGCTCGGTGGTCGAACTCCGCTCCGGCGGACTGACCCTGCGGGTGGACACCGAAGGGCCGTGGCGCGCGGAGTTCCTGGCCGACGGCGAGCCGATCACCGAACTGGGCGGCCGCGGCCTCGGGTTCTCCGTCGACGCCGCGGGCCGCCACCACATGGTGGCCCAACTCGCGCTCGGCGTCGGCGAGTCCGTGTACGGCCTGGGCGAGCGCTTCACCCCGTTCGTCAAGAACGGCCAGGTGGTGGACATCTGGCAGGCCGACGGCGGCACCACCAGCGAACAGGCCTACAAGAACGTGCCGTTCCACCTCAGCAGCCGCGGCTACGGGGTGCTGGTGAACCACCCGGGCCGGGTGTCGTACGAGGTGGGCAGCGAGACCGTCGGGCAGGTGCAGTTCAGCGTCGAGGACCAATCGATGGAGTTCCTGGTCTTCCACGGGCCCACGCCCAAGCAGGTGCTGACCCGCTACACCGGCCTGCTGGGCCGGCCCGCGCTGCCCCCGGCCTGGGCGCTCGGCCTGTGGCTGTCGACCTCCTTCACCACCGACTACGACGAGGCGACCGTCACCCGGTTCACCTCCGGCATGGCCGAGCGCGGCATCCCGCTCTCGGTCTTCCACTTCGACTGCTTCTGGATGCGCGGCTACCACTGGAGCGACTTCGTCTGGGACCCGGACACCTTCCCCGACCCGGAGGGCATGCTCGCCCGCCTGAAGACGCAGGGCCTGAAGATCTGCCTGTGGATCAACCCGTACATCGCGCAGCGCTCCGAACTCTTCGAGGAGGGCAGGCGCGAGGGCTACCTGGTGCGGCGCGCCGACGGCACTGTCTGGCAGTGGGACCTGTGGCAGCCCGGCATGGCGCTGGTCGACTTCACCAACCCGGAAGCGACGGCCTGGTACACCGAGCGGCTGCGCGGGCTGCTGCGGCAGGGCGTCGACTGCTTCAAGACCGACTTCGGCGAGCGGATCCCCACCGACGTGGTGTGGCACGACGGCGGCGACCCGGAGAAGCAGCACAACCTGTACACCCAGCAGTACAACAAGGCCGTGTTCGAGCTGCTCCGGGAGGAGCGCGGCGAGGGCGAGGCGGTGCTGTTCGCCCGGTCGGCGACGGCGGGCGGGCAGCAGTTCCCGGTGCACTGGGGCGGCGACTGCGAGTCGACCTTCAACGCCATGGCGGAGTCGCTGCGCGGCGGGCTGTCGCTGGGCCTGTCGGGCTTCGGCTTCTGGAGCCACGACATCGGCGGCTTCGAGGGCACCCCCACCCCCACCGTGTTCAAGCGCTGGGTCCAGTTCGGGCTGCTCTCCTCGCACAGCCGCCTGCACGGCAGCAAGTCCTACCGTGTGCCGTGGGACTACGGCGAGGAGGCCGTCGAGGTCACCCGGGCCTTCACCCGCCTCAAGCACCGCCTCGCCCCCTACCTGCAGCGCGCCGCCCAGCAGGCGCACCTGCACGGCACGCCGGTGATGCGCGCCATGGTCCTGGAGTTCCCCGACGACCCGGCGGCCGCCCCGCTGGACCGGCAGTACCTGCTCGGCGACGACCTGCTGGTCGCCCCCGTCTTCACCGATTCCGGCGAGGTCGACTACTACGTCCCCGCGGGCACCTGGACCAACCTGCTGACGGGCGATCAACTCACCGGCCCGCGCTGGGTCCGCGAGACGCACGGCTTCGCCACCCTGCCGCTGCTGGCCCGCCCCGACTCGGTCATCCCGCTCGCCGCCGACGACTCCCGCCCGGTCTCCGACTGGGCCGACGGCGTCACCCTGCTGGTGCACGCGTTCGCGGACGGCGCGGAGCGCACCGTCGTCGTCCCGCGCAGCGACGGCGTGGGGGAGAGCGCGCGCTTCCAGCTCCGCCGCACCGGCGACCGCCTCACCGTCCGCACCGACTCCACCGCTGCCTGGTCCGTGCGCCTCGGCGGACCGGACGGGCCGCTGCACACCCGCCCGGCGGGCACCACGGAGGCCGAACTGCCCTGCCCCGCCTGAACCCCCGTACCCGGAGGAGCCCCGGCCGGTCCACCGGCCGGGGCTCCCCGGATCGCGGGTGTCGGGTCAGCGCTGCAGGGTGAGGAGGCCCGGCCGGTAGGCCAGGTTCTCGTAGGGGGTGCCGCTCGGCGTGCCGGGAGCGATGCCCTGGTAGAGGAACTGCAGGTTGCAGGGGTCGATGGTCATGGTCTGGTCGGGGTTGTTGCGGACCAGGTCGCCGTGGCTGATGTCGTTGGTCCAGGTGGCGCCGCTGTTGGCCTTGCCCGCGAACGGGTTGGCCTCGGTGGCGGCCTGCGCGGTCCACGGACCGTTGAGGCTGGAGGCGGTGAACGAGCGGAAGTAGCGCTGCTCGGTCGCCCCCCGGGCCTCGACGATCATCAGGTACTGGTTCTGGCCCTGGACCTTGTAGACCTGCGGCGCCTCGAACAGGTTCTTCACCGTGTCGCTCATCACCGTGGTGAAGGAGCCGAAGGCGCCCGGGAAGCTGCCAATCGGCATGGTCGACTTGTAGATCGAGCCGTTGTCGCCGGCGAAGAACAGGTACATGTTCTGGTCATCGGCGATCAGGGTGGGGTCGATCGGGCCGCCGGTCGGGAGGGTGCCGGTGAACAGGTTCTGCGGCGCGGACCAGCCGTTGGGGTTGGTCGGGTCGGTGGACGTGCGGTAGCTGAAGGACCAGGAGGTGCCCCAGCCCAGCGAGGCCAGCACCCAGATGTTCTTGGGCGCGAAGTAGAACAGCTGGGGCGCCACCGCGGACGAGCTCATCGCGGTCTGGGTGGTCGTGGCCATGTCCGACCAGTTGGTGAAGGGGCTGAAGCCCATCGAGTGCCAGTTGCCGTCGGAGTAGGTCGCGTAGACCAGGTGCTTGCCGTTGTACGTGGTGGTGGTGAAGTCCTTCAGGGAGTACCACCCGCTCTTGGGCTGGGCGAGCGCGCCGGTGGAGGACCAGCGGTAGGTGGACGGGAGGGCGCAGGAGGTGGTGGTCAGGCCGGTCCACCGCTGGTTGGTCGCGCCGGTGCAGTTCCAGAGCTGCACCGCGGTGCTGTTGGCGGTCCCGCCGCCCGAGACGTCCAGGCACAGCCCGGACTCCACGCCGACGATCGAGCCGTCGGCGTTCACCCGCCATTGCTGGTTCGTACCGCCGCTGCAGGCCCAGATCACCACCTTGGTCCCGGCGGTGGTGGCGTGGTTCGGAACGTCCAGGCACTTGCTGCCGTACACGGTCAGCTGGTTGCTGTCCGTCAACGTCCACTGCTGGTTGGTCCCGCCCCAGCAGTCGTAGATCTGCAGGCTGGTGCCGTCGGTCTGGCTGGCACCCGGCACGTCGAGGCACCGGCCGGAGGCCACGCCGCGCACGGCACCGGTGGTGGCGGCCTGGGCCGGGCCGGCGACCAGCAACGACGCCAGCGCGGCCAGGACCGCGAAGGCGGAGGCGAGTGCGGTGAACGGATGCGCACGACGGAAAGTGGATCGGTACATGTCAGCCTTGTCGTCCTTGTGCGAGCGGCTCTCGCGGTGGTGGGGGCGACTGCAAAATGTTAGCGCTAACAAAAATTCCCGGCGGCAGCCGACGGCGGGAATCGGGGGTGATCCCACGTTTATAGACCCGGTGCCTCGCAGGTGTCCAGGGGCGTGCAAGCGCCGTTTTCGGGTGCCGACGCGGAGTCGGCGGGCAGAATCCCGTCCCGGTCGTGAGCGCCTGACGGTAGCTCAGCGCCCGCGGCCGCGCCGGAACCCCGCCGGGGTGGTTCCGCACGCGTCCGTGAAGACGCGGTAGAAGCGGCTGACCGAGCCGAAGCCGGCGGCCGTGGCGATCTGGCTCGCGGGAAGGTCGGTGGACACCAGTAGCCGGCGCGCTTCGGCGAGCCGGTACAGCTTCACGTAGTCGCCGATGGTGGTGCGCACGACCTTGCGGAACTGGGTCATGGCGTAGGTCGGGTGGATGTTCGCGGCGGCCGCGACGTCCGCGACGGTGATCGGCTCGCGGAAGTGGTGCGCGATGTGGCGCGCCATGGACATCGCCTGACGCAGGGCCGGATCGTCACCGGCGTACCGGGGCGCCGGAGCGCCGACCGCGGCGAGTGCCAGGCGTCGGACGCGCGCCTGAATCTCCAGCATCGCGATGTGGTGCAGTTCGTCGTCGCCAGCGGCCAGATCCGCGGCCCACTGGGTGAACTTCGCCGGGTCGCTCGCCTCGGCACAGCCGGGGGGAGCGACCGTCGGCACGCCCGAGAGCACCCGGGTGAGCAGCGCCTGCGGCAGCCCCCAGGCCAGGAACCGGTCGAAGGGCACGTGCAGCCAGTGGGCGCGCACCGCCCCGCTCGCCACCAACTGGTGCGGGACGGCCGCCCAGAACACGGCGAGGCCGCCCGCCGCGACCTCGAGGAGCTCACCGCCGTAGAGGTAGACCATTGATCCGCCGTCGGCCACGAAGTTGATCTCCAGGTCGTCGTGCCGGTGGGCCGTCGACATCAGCGTCGGCCGACCGGACCAGCCGCGCAGGTACGACGGTTCGTCGACCAGGGCACCCTGAGGATCCAAGAACTTCTCGCTTCGAAACGGTGCAGACATCGCGGGAACTCGGATCCTATCGTCGAGGAGTCGGCTCCTGTGCCCGCCCGCCCGCACCGTCGTGCGGGCGGCGAACTCCCCACTCTCGATGCCTTCCTGACGGAGACCTCGCGTGTTCCCGCCCGGCATCGTCGGAGCCGACCGACTTCCGCGCCGACGACTTCGCCGTCGCGGTCACCACCCGGGCACCCCCCGTCCACGGGGACGGGCCCCGAACCGCGTAGCGCCACCGGCCACGCCGGCCGCGGTCACCGCACGGCACACGTCCGGGCGGTCGAGACGAACAGAGGAACCGACCCTTGTCCTTCAGCATTCGCGCAGGCGGCCTGGAACGGCACGCCGAGGCGGAGATCCTCCGCATCGAGCCCTGGGGGCCGGACGCCGTCCGGGTGCGGGCCTCGTCCGGGACCGTCGACCCCGCCGCCCCCGGTGCGCTGGGGGACCCGGCGCCGGCCCCGCACGCCGAACTGTCCGGGGCGGACGACGGCTCCGCCCGACTGGTCAACGGCCGGATCGCGGTCGAGGCCTCGGCGGACGGCCGGCTGACGTTCCTTCACGCCGCCTCGGGCCGCGAACTCCTCACCGAGCGCAGCCCGCACGCGCACCACACCGGCTCCCGCATCCATGGGGCCGGCGGCCGGACGGAACAGTCCTTCGAGGCGTACGACGGTGAGCGGCTGCACGGACTCGGCCAGCACCTGCACGGTCGACTGGACCAGAAAGGCTGTGTGATCGACCTCGTCCAGGCCAACACCGTCGCGGCCGTTCCCTTCCTGCACTCCTCGCGCGGCTACGGGCTGCTGTGGAACAACCCCGCCACCGGGCGGGTCGAGCTGGGCGCCGACGCCACCCGGTGGACCGCCGACGCCGGCGGGCGCATCGACTACTGGGTCACCGCCGGCGACACACCGGCGCAGATCCTGGACGCCTACACCCTGGCCACCGGCCGACCGCCGCTGCTCCCTGACTGGGCGTCGGGTTTCTGGCAGTCAAAGCTGCGCTACCGCACCCGCGACGAACTCCTGGCAGTCGCACGGGAGCACCGGGAGCGCGGACTGCCGCTGGCCGTCATCGTCTGCGACTTCTTCCACTGGCCCCGGATGGGCGACTGGCGCTTCGACGAGCACGAGTGGCCCGAACCGGCGTCCATGGTGGCGGAGTTGGCGGAGCTCGGGGTGAAGCTCGCGGTCTCGGTGTGGCCGACCGTCGAGCCCGGCAGCGACAGCCACGACGAACTGCGCTCGGCCGGGCAGCTCGTCCGGGACGCGGCCGGCGGGCTGCTGACCTTCCCCTGGCCGACCCGGGACAACAAGGAGTCACTGCTCGCTCCGATGGCGTACTACGACGCCACCCACCCCGCGGCGCGCGCCGCGCTGTGGCAGCGGCTGGACGCCAACTACCGGGCGCACGGCGTGACCTGCTTCTGGCTGGACGCCTGCGAGCCCGACCTGCCGCCGGACCTCGCCGCGCGCGCCGTCTACGCAGCCGGACCGGCCGCCGAGGTCGCCAACCTGTACCCCGTACTGCACACCCGCGCGGTCGCCGACGGCCTGCGCGCGACGGGCGAGGACCGTCCGCTGTCGCTGGTCCGCTCCGCCTGGGCGGGCAGCCAGGCCCACGGGGCCCTGCTGTGGTCCGGCGACATCCCGACCACCTTCGACTCCCTCGGCCGACAGATCCGGGCCGGCCTGAACGTCGCGATGAGCGGCATCCCCTGGTGGACCACCGACATCGGCGGCTTCTTCGGCGGAGACCCCGACGACCCCGCCTACCGTGAGCTGCTGGTCCGGTGGTTCCAGTACGGCACCTTCTGTCCGGTCATGCGGCTGCACGGCGACCGGAAGCCCAACTACCCGGCCTTCTCCGCGGACATGACCGGCGGGCCGAACGAGGTCTGGTCGTACGGGGAGGAGGTGTACGGCATCCTTCGCGACCACCTGCTGCTGCGCGAGCGCCTGCGCCCGTACCTGCACGCGCTGTCCGAGGACGCCCACCGCACCGGTGCGCCGCCGATGCGCCCGCTGTTCTTCGACTTCCCCGAGGACGAACGCGCGTGGGCGGTGGACGACCAGTTCCTGCTCGGCCCGGACGTGCTGGTGGCTCCCGTGTACGAGCCGGGTGCCCGGGTCCGCCGGGTGTACCTGCCGTCCGGCGCCCGCTGGCTCGACCCGGCGGCCGGACGGGTGCTGGAGGGCGGAACGACGCACGACATCGACGCCCCGCTGGAGCGCATCCCGGTCCTCCTGCGGGAAGGGTCCGTTGTCGCGGCCCGGCTCGGCTGACCTCCCGGACTCACCCTCCCCGGACCGCGCACCAGGACCATCCCCTTGAACGAGGACGAAATGACTGAGGCGAACCTCGTCGTGCTCTCGGCCGGTGACACGGCCCTCGCGCTCGACACCACCGGACCCGCGCTGCCCCGGGTACTGCACTGGGGCGTCGACCCCGGCATCCGCGCCGGCGACGCCACGCAGGTGCTCGACGCCATGGGCCGAACCCCGCGTCACCAGGCCGGGAGCCTGCTGCCCTCCCAGGGGCAGGGCTGGGGCTGGTTCGGACGGCCGGCGCTGTCCGGACACCGCGACGGCCGGGTCCGCCCGCTGCGCTTCGCGCTCGCCGAACCGGTCGCCGTACAGGCCGAGGACGGCCGGGGCGGCACCGTCCAGGTGCGGGCCCTGGACCCCGGCGCGGGGCTCGCGCTGGACACCGAGCTGGAGATGACGGAGCAGGGCGTGGTGCGGCTGCGCCACACCCTGACCAACACGGCCGCGGACGCCTACACCCTGGACGTGCTGGCGTGCGTGCTGCCGGTCCCCGCCCACGCCGCGGACCTGCTGGACTTCGCCGGCCGGTGGGCCCGGGAGCGTTCCCCGCAGCGCTCCCCGCTGCGCCACGGCGTCCGGTCGAAGGAGAGCCGCCGCGGCCGCACCGGCTTCGACGCCGGGCTGCTGCTCGCCGGCACCGAAGGCTTCGGCTTCCGGCACGGCGAGGTCTGGGGCGTGCATCCCGCCTGGAGCGGCAACCACGTCCAGTACGCGGAGCGGCTGCCCGACGGGACGACGGTCCTCGGCGGCGGCGAACTCCTGGACGCGGGCGAGATCCGGCTGGCGGAGGGCGAGTCCTACCGGACCCCGTGGGTCTACTTCGCGGCCTCAGGCACGGGTCTGGACGGGATCAGCCGGGCCTTCCACGCCATGCTCCGGGCCCGGCCGCAGCACCCGGCCACCGCCCGGCCCGTCACCCTGAACATCTGGGAGGCGGTCTACTTCGACCACGACCCCGAGCGGTTGCGCACCGTCGCGCGGACCGCGGCCCAGGTCGGCGTGGAACGGTTCGTCGTGGACGACGGCTGGTTCCGGCACCGCCGCCACGACCGGGCCGGCCTCGGCGACTGGTACGTCGACGAGAAGGTGTGGCCCGACGGACTCCGCCCGTTCGCCGACCACGTCCACGCGCTCGGCATGCAGTTCGGCCTGTGGTTCGAACCCGAGATGGTCAACCCCGACTCCGACCTGGCCCGCGCCCACCCCGACTGGCTCCTCGCCGACCCCGACCGCCTCCCCTTCGAGCAGCGCAGCCAGCACGTCCTGGACGTCGCGCACCCCGACGCCCACGCCTACCTGCTGGAGCGGATCAGCACCCTGGTCGGGGACGTGGGCATCGACTACGTCAAGTGGGACCACAACCGCGACCTCGCCGACGCCGTCCACGACGGCCGACCCGGCGTGCACGCGCAGACGACGGCGGTCTACCGGCTGCTGGACGAACTGCGCGGCCGCCACCCCGGGCTGGAGATCGAGTCCTGCTCCTCCGGCGGCGCCCGCGCCGACCTCGGCATCCTCGAACGCACCGACCGGATCTGGGGATCGGACAACATCGACCCGATCGAACGCCAGGCCATCCAGCGCTGGACCGGCCTGCTCCTGCCCCACGAGCTGATCGGCTCCCACGTCGGCTCCTCCCCCGCCCACATCAGCCACCGCGACACCGGACTCGCCTTCCGCTGCGCCACCGCGCTGTTCGGACACGCCGGCATCGAATCGGACGTCTCGACCTGGCCGGAGGACGACCTGGACGCACTCACCGCGTGGATCGGCGCCTACAAGCAGTTGCGCCCGCTGCTCCACAGCGGCGACGTCGTCCGCACCGACCATCCCGACCCGGCGGCCTGGGTCCACGGCGTCGTCTCCCGGGACCGCTCCCACGCCGTCTTCGCCTACGTCCAGCTCAACACCTCCGTCGCCGAGAACGGCGCGCCCGTACGCCTCCCCGGGCTGGAGCCCGAGACCCGCTACACCGTGGGCGTGCGCCCCGAGCTCTCCTCCCCCGAGGACACCTGGCCCGCCTGGGCGAAGCGGGCGACCGCCCTCACCCTGACCGGCCGCTACCTGGCCCAGGTCGGCCTGGCCGCCCCGGGCCTGGCCAACCGGCCCGGCCACGCGCTGGTGATCGAAGCGCAGGCACAACCCACCGGCGCTCGAACGTCGTGAACTCCCCCGCCGCCACCACACCTCTCGGGAGCACGCCCGTCATGACCGCAGTCCCGTCCGACCGCAGCCCCGGCCGACGGCCGTTCCCGGCACACTTCGCCTGGGGAGCGGCCACCGCCGCCTACCAGATCGAGGGCGCCACCACCGAGGACGGCCGCACCCCGTCCATCTGGGACACCTTCAGCCACATCCCCGGCAAGACCGAGAACGGCGACACCGGTGACACCGCCGTCGACCACTACCACCGCTTCCGCGAGGACGTCCGGCTGATGGCCGACCTCGGCCTCACCTCCTACCGCTTCTCCATCGCCTGGCCCCGCGTCCAGCCCACCGGCCGCGGCCCCGCCGCCCAACGCGGCCTCGACTTCTACCGCACTCTCACCGACGAACTCCTCGATCACGGCATCACACCCCTCGCCACGCTCTACCACTGGGACCTCCCCCAGGAGTTGGAGGACGCCGGGGGCTGGCCCCACCGCGACACCGCCCACCGGTTCGCCGAGTACGCCGCCCTGACCGCCGAGGCCCTCGGCGACCGGGTGCCCACCTGGATCACCCTCAACGAGCCCTGGTGCAGCGCCTTCATGGGCTACGCCGCCGGTGCCCACGCCCCCGGCCGCACCGACGCCGCCGACGCCCTCAAGGCCGCCCACCACCTCAACCTCGGCCACGGCCTCGCGGTCGGCGCCCTGCGCTCCGTGCTGCCCGCCGCCGCCCGGCTCTCCGTCTCGCTGAACCTGCACGTGGTGCGGTCGCTCAGTGACCGCCCGGAGGACCAGGAGGCGGCCCGCCGGATCGACGCCGTCGGCAACCGGATCTTCACCGGCCCGATGCTCGAAGGCCGGTACGACGAGGACCTCCTGAAGGACACCGCGCACCTGGTCGACTGGGACGCCCTGGTCCAGGACGGCGACCTCGCCGAAACCTCCCGCCCCGTCGACCTGCTCGGCCTCAACTACTACGCCCCGACGGTCGTCTCCGCCCCCGCCGACGGCCGGCGCGGCCCGAGCCGGGTCGGAGCCGACGCCGGTTCCGCCTCGGTCTGGCCGGGCGCCGAGGACGTGCTCTTCCACGCCGCCAACGACGACCTCACCGCCATGGGCTGGCCGATCGACCCCACCGGGCTCTCCGACACCCTGACCGCCCTGCACCACGAGTTCGGCCTGCCCCTGCTGGTCACCGAGAACGGCGCCGCCTTCGAGGACACCGTCGCCCCCGACGGCACCGTCCACGACCCCGAGCGCACCGCCTACGTCAGCGGCCACCTCGCCGCCGTCGCCGATGCCATCGAAGCCGGCGCGGACGTCCGGGGCTACTTCCTCTGGTCGCTCCTCGACAACTTCGAATGGGGGTACGGCTACAGCAAGCGCTTCGGCATCGTCCACGTCGACTACGCCACCCAGAAGCGCACCCCGAAGTCCAGCGCCCACTGGTACTCCCGGACCATCCGCCGCGGCGGCCTGGAGTAACTTCTGCCGCGACGACGGACGCCCCCTCCACCCCGAATACGTCCTCAACCACTTCCACCACCTCGCCCGCCAAGCCGGCGTCCCCGCACCGACGTCCACGACCTGCGACACCTCGCCGCCACCCTCGCCCTCACCAACGGCGTCCGGTTTCCAGACGCTCGCGGCGGTGGTCGACGGCGACGGGCCGAACCAGATCGTGCTGGCCGGCTACCTGCGGATCGACCGAACGGTGATGACCTATCTGCTCGACGACCTGGTGGCGGCGGGCCTGGTGGAGCGTCACCTCGCCCCCGCGGACCGGCGTCGGCGCAGGATCGTCGCGACCCGGCGCGGCATCGAAACCCTCCGCGACCTGCGGCTGCGGGCACCATCCACGTCGGCACGCTCTCCGACGCCCCGCCGAACGTCTACCTCAAGGACGGCAAGTTCACCGGCTTCGACAACGACCTGCTCACCGCTGTCGCCGCCAAGGCCGGGCTCAAGGTGCAGTTCGCCTCGACCGACTTCTCCGCGCTGCTCTCCCAGGTCGCCAACCACAAGTTCGACGTGGGGAGTTCGTCCATCACGATCACCGAGGCCCGGAAGAAGACGGTGGACTTCAGCAACGGCTACGACTTCGGCTACTTCGGCCTCGACGTCCCCGCCGGCTCCCGGGTCACCAACTTCGACCAGCTCACGGGCAAGCGGGTCGTGGTGGTCCAGGGCACGGTCCAGGACGACTACGCGACCAAGAACAACCTCAACCCGGTCCGGGTGCCCGACTACAACAGCGCGCTCAACCAGCTGAAGGCCGGCACCGTGGAGGCCTGGATCTCTCCCGCCGAGATCGGCGAGAAGAGCGCCGCGGACAGCGGCGGCAAGGTGGTGCTCGCGCAGAAGCGGCTCAGCCCGGCACCGACCGCCTTCGCGGTGGCGCACGACCACCCGAAGCTGCTCGAAGCACGCAACAAGGGCCTTGACGAGGTGGTCGCCGACGGCACTTGGACCAAGCTGCAGGAGCAGTACTACCCGGGTCGGCCGGTGCCGGCCGACTTCAAGCCCGGTAGCGGGTCGGTCGCCTTCCCGCCGGTCACCCGGGCGAGCGCCTCGCCGACCTCCTGACCCCGCGTCCGTTCCCGCGACCGACCTACAGGAGACCGATGCGGACCAGCTCGGCGTGCTGGTGGAGACCTTCTTCAACTGGGGATCGATACGTGCCGCGATCTCCGACCTGCTCACGACCGGCGTGCCCAACACGCTGATCCTCTCGGTGTCCGCCGCGGCCGCCGGCACCTTGCTCGGGCTGCCGCTGGCCGTCGCGGGAACGGCCCGGGCGCGCTGGCTGCGCTGGCCGGCCCGGGTGTACACCGATGTGTTCCGCGGCCTCCCGGCCGCGGTCACCATCCTGCTGATCGGCGTAGGCCTGGCCCCCCAGGGGCTGGCCATCTGGGGGAGGGGCTGGCCATCTGGGGGCCGGACCCGTACCCGCTCGGCATCCTGGCGCTCTCGTTGATCGCCGCCGCCTACTTCGAGGAGATCTTCCGCCCGGCATCCAGAGCGTGGAGGCGGGCCAGCTGGAGGCGGCGCGCGCCCTCGGGTTCTCCTACCCGGCGGCGATGCGGCTGGTGATCATCCCACTGGGCATCAGACGGGTGCCGCCGGCCTGGGTCAACCAGCTCATCTCACAGGTCAAGGACTCCAGCCTGATCTACTTCCTCGGACTGACGGCCGGTCAGCGGGACCTGTTCCGGATCGGCCAGGACGCTGCGGCCAACACCGGCAACGAGTCGGCGCTGGTCCTGGCCGGCTTGTTCTACCTGCTGCTCACCGTGCCGCTGACCCATCTGGTCAATGTGGTCGACCGGCGGCTGCGGCAGGGGCGGCGTGTGGTCGAGAAGCCCGCCGACCCGCCGGAAGCCGCCGCTGCGGCTACCGCGACCCACGAGACTGCGACCCACGAGACTGCGACTCACGAGACTGCGACTCACGAGACCGCCGAGGGAGCCTCCCGTGCCTGACCCGCAACAACCCACCGACACCGCGCCCGCGGGCACCGGTGCACTGTTCTCCCCGGTCAGCCTGGCCACCCGGGACCTGCACCTGTCACTCGGCGGCAACCCGGTCCTGTGCGGCGTGGACCTCGACGTGCCGCGGGGCCACACGCTCTGCGTCATCGGCCCCTCCGGCTCCGGCAAGTCCACGCTGCTGCGGACCGTCAACCGGTTGTTGGAGCCCGACCGCGGCGACGTGCTGCTGGACGGCGAGAGCGTGCTGCGGCGCGATCCGAACCTGCTGCGCCAGCAGGTCGGCATGGTGTTCCAGCAGTTCAACCTCTTCCCCCACCTGAGCGTGTTGCGCAACCTCACCCTTCCGCTGCGCAAGTTGCGCGGACTCGCTCAGGAGGAGGCGAACGAGGCCGCGCTGCGCCAACTCGACCTGGTGGGCTTGCGGCACAAGGCCCAGGTCCGTCCCGGACAGCTCTCCGGTGGCCAGCAGCAAAGGGTGGCCATCGCCCGCGCCCTGGTGATGGCTCCCCGGGTGATGCTCTTCGACGAAGCCACCTCCGCGCTCGACCCCGAGCTGGTCAAGGGCGTGCTCGCCCTTATGGCAGAGCTCGGTCGCGAGGGCATGACCATGGTGGTGGTCACCCATGAGATGGGCTTCGCCCGCGAGGTCGCGGACCGGGTGGCCTTCATGGACCACGGGGTGGTGGTGGAATCCGGCTCACCGCAGGCGCTGTTCGACGCCCCGCGCAGCCCGCGTCTGCGGCAGTTCCTTGCCGATGTCCTGTGAGCGCAGGCCGGGTCCCGACCGGGTTCTGGCACTTCGTTGTCGATCTGAGCGTTTGACCTGCCTGGTTGCTGACGGCGTGTCGGGTGCCCGATCGTCGTGGTGCGGCTGGTCCCGTCGTGGTCCGATGGGGGAGGGCTGGCTCCGGGAATCGAGGAGCTGGTCCCAAAATGGTCCAAACAGTCTGCGAACCAGTTTTCATGGTCCATAGACGCCCGGTCATGTAAAAGGCCGTCGGCCTGGGATTTCTCCCGGCCGACGGCCTTCCGACATCACTGTCGGGACGACAGGATTTGAACCTGCGACCCCTTGACCCCCAGTCGCCCGGCGATGGCCGTCGCTGCGCGTCAGACGGTAGACAGCCCGCGCTGTCCGCTCACCGAAAGACACCAGCGCGAGGTGTGGGAGCGACGCGCGGTCCCCGGAGCGTCTCCGGTTGTCCCCGCTCCGTTCGTAGCTGTCGTGGCCCTCACCCGTTCTCGGCCACCATGCTGATGGGAGCTCAAGTGTTCGGGCACAGGCGCGGATGCTCCGTTGTAGGTTTGGTCCAGTCATCAGCGCGGCCCGCCGGGCTTCCCTCCCAGGACATGCCCCCACCCGCACGAGTCACTTCGTGCTGCCTGGGAGCATGTCTTGCTGTTCCGCGACTCCGCGTCCGCGGTCGCCGCCGAGAGGCTGGCCGGATCACTCTTCGTGCGTCTCATCGACCAGTTCGTCCACCAGCACGGCCACAAGCCCAGCCCGTCCGAGGTGCGCTCCTGGGAGCTGAGCATCCCCGAGCTGACCAACGCCCTCCTGGACGCCGGACTGGGCATGGTGGAGGTGCTCCTCGAGTACTCCCTCCCGCTGAACAGCAAGCGCGCGGACGTCGTCCTCGCCGGCGTCCACCCGGTCACGGGCGAACCGTCGTACGTGGTGGTCGAGCTCAAGCAGTGGAGCAGCGCGCTCCCGGAGGACGGAGAGCCGCTGCTGTGCCGGGTCGACGCGTACACCCGGCCGGTGCTGAACCCGATCGAGCAGGTCCGCGGCTACTGCGACTACCTGATCTCCTTCAACGGCGCGCTCGCCGCCCATCCTGAGCGGCTGTCGGGCGTGGCCTTCCTCCACAACGCGACGGAGTTCGGCGTCCAGGGCCTCTACGAGGTGCCGCAGGACGAGCGCGGCCGGCTCTTCACCGCCGAGCGCCGCGGGGAGTTCGTCCAGTACCTGCGCTCGAGGCTGAAGCCGGTCTCCGGCGCGGAGGCGGCGGACCTGCTGCTCGCGGGCAAGGTGGCCCCGTCCAAGCAGTTGATGGCGGTCGCCGCCGAGGAGGTCCGCGAGCGCGAGCAGTTCGTCCTGCTGGACGAGCAGCGAGTCGCCTACGAGCTGGTGCTGCGGGCGGTGCGCCGGGCGCAGCAGTCCGACCACAAGCAGGTGGTCGTCATCACGGGCGGCCCGGGCACCGGGAAGAGCGTGATCGCGCTGTCCCTGCTCGGCGATCTGTACCGGCGCGGCGTCACTGCCCTGCACGCGACCGGGTCCAGTTCGTTCACCACCACGATGCGCCGGGTGGCCGGGGCGCGGAAGCGTCAAGTGCAGGAGCTGTTCAAGTACTTCAACAGCTTCATGTCCGCCGAGCGCAACGGGCTGGACGTGCTGATCTGCGACGAGGCCCACCGGATCCGGGAGACGTCGGCGAACCGGTACACCCGGGCCGCCCAGCGCACCGGCAAGCCCCAGATCGAGGAGCTGATCGACGCTGCCCGGGTGCCGGTGTTCCTGCTGGACGAGCACCAGGTCGTCCGGCCGGGAGAGATGGGCACCGTGGCCCAGATCAGGGCGGCCGCCGCGGTGAAGGGCCTGGAGTGCGAAGTGGTGGAGCTGGACAGTCAGTTCCGCTGCGGCGGCAGCGACGCCTACCTGCGCTGGGTGGTGCGTCTGCTGGGCCTGGAGCCCGGCGGCCCCGTCGGTTGGGAGCCCGACGGCAAGGTCGTCCTGGAGGTCGTGGGCAGCCCCGCGGAGTTGGAGGCGTTCCTCGACGCCCGGCGCGCGGAGGGCTACGGCGCCCGCATGTCGGCCGGGTACTGCTGGAAGTGGACCACGAAGGTCGCCCCAGGTGATCCGCTCCCACTCGACGTGCGCATCGGTGACTGGGCCCGCCCGTGGAACGTCTACGGTGAGCGCTCGATCGCGGGCGCGCCGCCCGCCGCGCTGTGGGCCACCGACCCGGCCGGCTTCGGCCAAGTCGGCTGCGTGTACACCGCCCAGGGCTTCGAGTACGACTGGAGCGGCGTCATCCTCGGGCCGGACCTCGTCTGGCGGACCGACCACTGGGTCACCGACCGGACGGCCTCCAAGGACCCGGTCTTCCGCAAGTCCACCAGCGACGCCGACATCGACCGCCTGATCCGCAACACCTACAAGGTGCTGCTGACCCGCGGAATGATCGGCACGGTCGTGTACTCGACGGACCCGGAGACCCGCGCCAAGCTGCGCGAGCTGGTCACCGGGCAGCGCGCGGAGCGGATCGAGGTGGGGCACGGCCGCCGCGGCTGATGTCCACTCACTGACTCCGCGCGGGGCGCCCGGTGCCGTCCGTTCCGTACGGCCTGGTCCGAGCCGTGCGGAGCGGAGTCGGACAGCACGTGGTCATCAACGCTGACGGATCAGCGATCGGACAGCGCCCCTCAGACGGCGTGCGTCGGGGTCGGGGATTCTCGGGGCGCGCCGCGGAAGACCTGTTCGGCGTGCCACTTCCGGTGTCGGCCCGCGACCGGTGGAATCCCCGCCTGCGGGCCGATGACCGGCCGTCCGGTCAGAGCGAGCACATGCTGCCTACTGGCCTCGCTGCGTCCGACGAAGCGCTGTGAGACGAGTATGCGGCGCTCTTCCCCCAGGCCCAGGACACCCTTGTCGAAGAGCTTGTGGTGCAAGGAGCACAGGCACAGTCCGTTGTCGACCTCGTCCGGCCCGTCGTAGGACCACCACCGCACATGAGCTGCTTCCAGGCCGACCGTGCTCGTGCCCAGCATCCCGTCGTAGCCGCAGAAGGCACACTGGAACTCGTAGGCGGTCAGGACGAGTTCACGCATCCGCCGGTCCCGTTGCCGACGCGCCGCTCGCCCTTTTCCACCCGGGACGTCTCCGGTCACGCCCTCGGTCTCGGCCAGGTCCAGGTCGAGTCCGACGGCCTCACACAGGTCGGTGTGCAGCGACGGCGGGAAGTGGAAGTCCAGCAGCACCCGTGCCAGCCGGCCCAGGAGCGCCGGCTCCTTCCTCAGCGCCGTCCGCAACTCGGGCGCGAGCCTTCCGGCTGCGCCGCTGGAGCGGAGAATGCGGACACCACTTCCGGGGCTCCCGATCCCTTGGTCGGTCCTGACCTCCCAGACGCCGTCACTGACCAGATGGTGGAACGGGTAGGCAGGGGTGGTCGGATGGGACGGCCCGTACTCGTCGAGCAGCCGCTTCAGCTCCTCCTCGACCGCGCTGTACCTCAGTTCGCCGTCGGCATCGCGCTGGTAGCTGCCCAGCGCGTACAGCAACAGGAGCGGTTTGTGCGGCGCCCGAACGTCGTTGTTCGTCCACCGTCTCAGCTTCGCCACCCGCTCCGGCCAGTCCATGGCCGCCCAGCGTATTCCGGGACACCGACGCGACCACAGCCACAAGCCCTCGACGCACACCGAGCCCGCTGCCGCCGGGCTCGGTCCGTCGTCCTAACTGACTCGTGCACTCCTGGGGGCTGGTCCCGTGGTCAGGGTTTCCCCGGTGCCAGGTCGGCGACGAGCCTGTCGAGTGCCGATTCCTCGTGCAGAGCCACGTTCAGTACCGTCATGGCGGCGGCGAGGTCGGCATCCCAGCTCGCCTCCACCCGGGTGCCGACGAGCGGGAGGCTGGGGCTGCCCTGGTCCCGGGCCTGGGCGGCGAGTTGTTCGTAGTCCTCGGCCGCCATCCGCCAGGGCAGGGCCGAGTAGCGTCGGATGATGCGGTTGGCGAGCGCGATGCCGGGCCAGTCGAAGTCACCGTGGTACCGCAGCCGCAGGCCGGCGGCCGCGAGGGTGTCGAGGAGTTCGAGGACGACGGTGGAGGCGCTGCCCGAGGTGCAGACCAGGGCGCCCCCGCAGCGGGCCTCGGCTGCGGCCTCGACCACTCGGGGGTTCTCGCAGATGTGCACCAGCGTGTCCGGGGGCGGTACGACGTCCAGCTCGCGCAGTTCACGCAGTGTCAGGTGGGATTCGGCGTGGTGATCGGCCCGTTCCCGCAGTGCCCGTTCGCGCCAGCCGTGGCCCACGGGACGCAGGCCGTAGGTGAGCACGGTGCTTGACACCTCGTCGGGGACGACGGCTGCGGCTCGCCACAGGGCTCGCCGACCGGGCGCGTGCTCGGGCGGTTCGCTGCCCGTGGCCCGCGCGAGGCCGCGCAGGACCAGTCGGGACAGAACCGTGTCGTCGTCCAGGCCGTGTGCCGTGCCGGTCACCCGGGTCGCCAGCTCTCCGCGGCCGTACGGCACCGCCTCCTCTCCCCGGTCGGACCGGAGGAGGCCGAGGACTCGGATCGCCTGGTGAAGCAGGCCCGCCGCGTCCTGGGGTGCGAGCCTGCCGAGCACGCCGGTGCGGCGCAGGTCGTCGAGCCAGCCGCTCACCCAGTCCTGGCCGGCCAGTGGGGATGCGGCGACCGCCGCTTCGGCTGCCGTCCACAGTGCGGCCCGCTCCTGCCGTCCGGTATCCCGTGCCGCCCGGCGGTCGGTCAGAGGCATCCCCAGCTGTTCGACGGCCGCGACCAGTCCGCAGCCTGCCGCGGTGGCTCGCAGCCTGCTCTCCAGGTCGGCCAGCCGGATCGTGGCGGTGGCGGCGGTGACCCGGCGGCCGAGCAGTAGGGACAGGGACTCGCGCTCGGCTGCGGTGCAGTCGGTCAGCCGGATGCTGCCGTTCGGCTGGAGTCCGTTGCGTTCCAGCCGGTGGTGGACCGCTGTCCACATCCGGGCGAGGTCCGGCCGGGCCAGGAACTCGCGGGTCTGCGGCGGCAGCGTCACACGGTCACCAGACGGCGGTTGCGTCCGTTCCAGGTGTAGTGCAGCGTGGCGACACCGCGCACGTGCGGGTCGCGCAGGCACTCGTAGATCTGGAGTGCGGGCACATCGGGCCACGTGCCCATCAGGCGTTCGCTGGTCAGGACGAAGTCCAGGTCGAGGTCCACCAGGATGCGGCCGAGCCGGCCGTGGGTCGGCTCGTCGACCTTGGCGAAGGCGTCGTCGAGGAGGATCAGCCGGGGTGCCCGTGGGGCGGTCTCGGCGAGCGTGGTGAAGTGGGCGGCGGCGGCCGCGAAGAGTGCGAGGTAGGAGAGGACCCGCTGCTCGCCCTGGCTGAGGCCCGTCCGTCCGGTGAACTTGCGTCGCCGGGCGGTGGATGTGTCGTCCAGCACCCACGGTTGGAAGGTGAACCACGTCCGGTAGTCGAGCGCCGTCCGCAGGTGCGCGGCGTAGCCCACGGCCGGGTCGGCGCGGCGCGCGTCCTCGATGCGGCGCTGCAGCACCTCCCTCAGCTGCTCCGTCTGCTCGCGGGTGCGCAAAGCCGAAGGGCTGCGCAGTAGTTCGACGGCCGCCCGGATGTCCGCGTCGACGGTGTCGGCCAGCCGCCAGTCGAGCTCCACACCGAGGCCGTGCGAGGTGCGGACGGACCGCAGAGTGGTGTTGAGCGCGTCGACCAGGGTTCCTGCGGCGAGCAGTTGGGTGGACAGGTGGTCGCCCAGCTCTCCGGTGAGGAAGCGCTGGAAGACCTCCCGCTCGCGGTCGGTGAGCCGGGCCCGGGCGTCGTCGGCCTGCCTGGCGATGCGTTCGCCGACCAGCGCCACGTCGTGCGGGCCGGTGTCGTCGACGAGCCGGCAGACCTTGATGCCGTCGGGCTCCTCCAGGGTCGCGTCGTAGCCGCCGGCGAGTTGGTCGCGCAGTTCGTTGAACCGGTTCAGCAGCGTGGTGTCGGAGACGTCGCGGCGCTCGGGGTCCAGGCCGCGCTGCACCGCCTCGACCAGGGTCTGCAGGGCTCGCAGCCTGGTTCTGGCGTCCTCCTGGGTCGGGTCCGGGATCTCCAGTTCGCCCGTGAGCGCGCCCAGTGCCGCGCCGCGCACGATGTCGGGTGTCGCAAGGGCGGTCCGCAGGGCGCGTCCGCACCGGATCACCTCGGCCTCCTGCGCCTGGAGCTCCTCGCGCCTGGTCTGCTCGTCCAGTTCGCCGCGTACCACGTCGTCGTGCAGGTGCTCGGCCGTGCGCCTCGCCTTGGGCAGCGCCTGGCCGATCTCGTCGAGGCGTCGGACGATGGCCTGTTCCTCGTTGAGGATGTCCTGTTCGGTCGCTCCGACCGTGCTCTCCAGTGTGCGGATCTCCCGGCGGGCCTTCGCCAGGTCGCCCGCCCTCCGCGCGTACTCCAGTTCGGCCTCCTCCCGGGCGGTGCAGGCCCGTTCGAAGCTGCGGCGTTCGTCGCGGTGGGCGGCGAGGCCATCGGCGGTGGCGTCGACGCGACCGCGCAGTCGTCGGGTGCCGTCGGCCAGGGCCTCCAGCGCGGACCGTACGGTGAGCAGCGCGTCCCGGTCGGCCGGCAGGTCATGCGCGGTGGCGGTGGCTTCGGCGCGGCGGCGGGCGTCGACGCAGGCGGAGCGGGCGTCCTGGGCGATGCGGGCCGCCGTCGCGGCTTGCTGTCGTAGGTCGGCCGCGACCCGCTCGGTCTCCTCCAGGCGTGCCCAGGCCCCGGTGAGCTGCTGATCGCGCGGTGGACGCCGCAGCAGTTCGAAGTCGTTCTGGAGCCTGGTGAGTTCCTTCACCTCGGACTGTGCGGCGCGTGTCTCCTCTTCGAGTCCCGCGAGGCGTTCGGCGAGTTCGGCGATTCGGCGCAGGCGGGTCTGTGCCCGGACCTCCGCGCCGACGTACTCCGCCACCGGCTTGGTGTGGGCGCCCCCGGTGACGCCGAGCCGCCAGCGGCCGTCCACGCTCACCGCCCCGCCCGCTGCCGTGCCGAGCGGGACGCCGGCCGGTACCAGGGCGACGGCAGCGAGGATGCGGGCGACCTGCGCCGCGGTCACGCCGCTGTCGCCGGTGGGCACGGGGTGCAGCACCTCGGCGAGTGACGGGCCGACGGCGGGCATGGTGGCGGTGAGTATGGTGTCCTGGGTGAGCGGGTCGAGCAGTACGCCGTCCGCGCCGACCCAGGCATCGAGGACTCGCGATGCCTCCAACGCCGCCTCGATACCGGCTCGTTCCGCTTCGTTCAGCTGCGGGGCGAAGTCGACGAGCCGGTACAGCGGGGCGCCGGTGTGCGGGGATCGGGGGGCGTCGCGGTGGGGCGGCTTCGGCGGGACCGGGTCGCTGCGCTCCTCCCAGTCGGCCTTCTCCGCGCGGATGGCTCCGAGCGCCCGGGTGAGGTCGCGTGAGCGCAGCGCTGCTCGTTCACGCCGGTCCTCCAGGTCGTGCCGGTACGGTTCGAGCGCCCGGAACGCGGCGGACGCCACCTCCTCGGCGACCGAGACGGGCAGTGTGCGGTCCTCGAAGGACGCTTCCGCCGCGGTGTCGCGTCCTACTGCGGCGCGCACGCCGTCGGCCGGCGACCCCGATCGCTCCTCCAGTCGGTCCGCCCACGCCCCGACCTCGGCCGCGTACGCCGCGCTCGCCGTGACGACCGCCGCCTCGCGCTCCGCCACCCGGGCGGCCTGGGCCTGGGCCTGCTCCTCCAGGCGGTCGTGCTCGGTGTCCGCCTCCCGCGCCATCGTCTCGGCCTCGCGCAGCCCGTCGAGGAGGCCGGCGAGTTCCGAGACGGTACGGAGCCGGGTCTTCACCACCGGTTCGGCGGCGGCGAGCCGGGTGCTCCAGGAGCGCAGGGAGGCCGCTGTCCCGGAGGTGTCGAAAGCCTCCACCCGTGCGGCGTGCATCAGGGCGGTGCCGCCGTCCGGATCGGTGACCTCCTGCTCGGCCGCCGCGGCGAGCACCGAGGCGGTGCCGCCGACCGGATCGCCGAGGTGCGCCGGTGCCAGTCCGGACCGTTCGGCCTGCCCGCACAGTTCGCGGTGGGCCTCGCCGAGCTCGCGCAGTTGTCGCGCCGTCCGCTCCGCTCCCGCGGTGAG
Source organism: Kitasatospora sp. NPDC002522 (assembly GCF_053595195.1). Lineage (NCBI taxonomy): Bacteria > Bacillati > Actinomycetota > Actinomycetes > Kitasatosporales > Streptomycetaceae > Kitasatospora > Kitasatospora sp. NPDC002522. The sequence continues at coordinate 224,479 of NZ_JBSFXE010000005.1, read as the reverse complement.
CGCGGCCCCGGCGGCCGTTTGCGCGTCGTGGGCCCGTCCGAGCGCCGTGTGGGTGGCCCGGGCCGTCGTCTGGATCGCCTCCACGGTGCGGCGTCGCTCGCCCAGTTCGTGCAGGCTCCGGTAGCCGGAACTCGCCCGCAGGGTGGCGAGGTCGGCCTCGGCCGTCGCGTGCTCCTGGGCCAGCTCGTCACGTCGCTCGGCGGCCTCGGACTCCTCGGTGCGCAGCGCGGTGACCTTCCTGGTGGCCTCTCCCGCGGCGAGCCTGCGTTCGGCGAGCGTGTGGAGCTCGGTGAGGACCTCGCTCGACCGTCGGCGCAGGGCCCCTTGGAGGTAGCCGCGGTAGCTGCCCAGGAACCGGCGCAGCGCCTCGTCCGTCCGCTCCAGACGCCCGAGGTCGCTGCGGACGCTGTCGAGGTCGTCGAGGTTGCGGGCGACGTTGTCGATCACGTCCTCGTCGAGCGCCGGCAGGGTCTCGCCGAGGACGGTCACCAGGCCGCCGGACTCGATCCGGTCTCCGGTGGTCGGGCGGCGCAGCCGGTGCAGCAACTGGGTGAGGTTGCGGTAGCGGGCGGCGTCAGCCAGTCCGAACAGTTCGCGGGCCACTCTGGCCCGGTGGTCGGCGGGCCGGTCCAGCACGTTCTCGGCGCCGACGGCGGCCCGCAGCCGCTCCAGCGGCAGCGGCTGCCCGGACTCGACGAGGTCGAGGCCCACCCCCACCCGCAGTGCGGTCGTGAAGAAGAACGGCTTGGCCGAGTTGGTGGACTTCGACGCGCTGACCGCTGCGCCGACCGTCAGGTGGTGCTCGGTGCCGTCCTCGTCCACCCGGCGGAACTCGACCCAAAGGTAGCCGAGGCGGTTGGTCTGCTGGAAGCCGTCGAGCATCAGCCAGGCCAGCGTGGTGCGGCCGGTCCCGGTCGCGTCGAGGGCGCGCGCGTCCGCGTCGAGCAGGTAGGGCAGCAGCATCTCCAGGGCCTTGGACTTGCCCGCGCCGTTCTTCCCACGCAGCAGCAGGCGGCCGCCGCCGAACAGGAACTCCTGCCGGTCGTACTGCCAGACGTTGAGGATCCCGGCCCGGTTGAGCCGGAAGCGGTGCGGGGCCGTGTGCTGGGGGAGCGGCTGGATCCGGTTCACGAGGGGGTCTCTCCGTTGCGGTCGCTCTGCGGGGGCCGTCGATCGGTGCGCTTGATCGAGACGGCCGTGGCGTACCGGGCGGCGGCGGCGAGCAGCACCCACTCGTCGGTGGCGCCGGGCCGGGCCGCGGACACGTCGGTGACTGCCCGGCCGTCGCCGGCCGAGACCTGGTACTGCGGGGGCACCCCGTGGCCGTCGGAGCGCAATCGGCTCGCCCGGGCCACCAACCGCATGCGGCTGAGGAGTTCGAGGGCGTCAGCGCGCAGGGCGGACGGGTCCTCCAGGTATCCGCGGTGCCAGTTCGCGCGCTGTCCGTATTGGTCGAGCAATTCGTCGACCAGCTCGCTGACCAGGCCCGGAGGGATCGGTACGCCGACGGTCAGGCGGCCGCCGGTCGCCGGGTGCCCCGCTCCCTCGGGGCGCAGCCGCCTCACCAGGCGGTCGACCAGGAGCAGCGCGGCCTGCGCGACCGTCCCGGTACCGGGGAGCTGAAGGTCCGTCAGCTCGTCCTCCGGGTCGATCATGGCGATGCCCTCGGCGCGGATCTCGGCTTCCAGACCGAGTAGTTCGGCGAAGGCCTGGGCCTCTCGCCGCTGGCGGGTGCGCAGCCATTCGCGTTCGGCGTCGGTGAGCTCGTCGAGGTAGACGGCAGGAGTCTCCACCAGCTGCCGGCGCACGTAGGTCCGCGGCCCGCCGAATCCGGGGTCGGCAGCGCGCAGGACGAGGTCCGCGCCGTCGCTGCTGTGGCTCAGCGGACCTGCCACGATCGAGCGGGCGATGTCCCGGTTGACGGTCAACAGGGCCTCGCCGTCCTGCTCTGCGGCGACCGAGCCGACGCTTCCCTCCGTCTCGGTCAACGCGCCCCAGAGGACGAGTTGGCGAAGGGCCGCCGCGAGGGTGCGCTTCTCCACCGCCCGGCCGGAATCGTCGACCACCAGGCCGGCGTCGGCCGCCGCCGCCCGAAGGTCGGCCACCAACCGGGACAGCAGCAGCTGTTCGGGCGCGGTCACCAGCACGGACAGGGCCAGCGCCAGATAGGCGTAGGTGCGCGGAGTGAACGGCGTGCCGGTCGAGCGCTCCATCCGGTGGCCGGAGCCCGGCCCGAGGCCCGCCTTGAACAGGCGCGCGTACGACGCCTCCACCAGCAGGCGGTAGCCCAGGACCTGCTGGAACCGCTGGACCAGCCAGTCCGCGTGCCGGCGCACCAGCGGGAAGGTGTCGGCGTGCGGCCCGTCAGCGGTGACCAGCGGGTGGCGCAGCAGCAGCCGGGCGGCGCTGCGCCGCTCGGCGGTAAGGGCGACATCGTGCGAGGAGGGCAGCGCCATCAGGCGCTCACCTCCTCGACCGTGCCGCCCGAGCCCGGCACTTCGGCGCTGGTGATCCCGATCTCGACGTCGTCGACCGCGAGGTCGCCGTCGACCGAGCGCAGCACGGTCGTGTGTCCCGGTACCCGGCGCAGCGTCAGGCGCAGGTCCAGTTCGGCTTCGACAGCGTGGGCGTCCTGCAGGCCGAACCCGTGCGGCGCGGGCGGGTCGGCCCACCGCAGCGTCGAGTTGCCGAGCGCCGCGGTCAGCAGTTCCAGCAGCAGTGCCATGGCGGGGGCGCTCAGCCGCACCTGACCGAACCGGTCGGCGACGCTGCGGAGTTCGTCGGCCGCCTCTCGCCGGGCGGCGGCCTGCTCGCGGGCCGCCGCGAGCAGCCGGGCCTTCTGCTCCGAGTGGTCCTCGACTGCGGCTGCCCGGCCGCGCGGTGCCCGGCTGCCGCGTTCGCGCAGGGCCACCGGCACCTCGACCGTCGGGCCGCTCCACCAGCTGACGTAGGCCGGCACGGTGCCGTCCGGGTCCGGGGCGAGGCCGAGGTGCCGTGCGCTGTAGAGCCCGAAGGCGGCGACCGCGAGGTCGTGCGCCTCCTCGGGGTCGGCGGCGTCGAACCAGGCCGCCAGGCGCAGCAGGTCCCGACGGCGCGACATCTCTCCCGCCGCCGAACGCAGCATCCGCTTGGCGTTGGCCAGCAGCGACTGCAGCGCGCGCAACGTCGCGTCCCGCAGTTGGTCGACCTGGCTGCCGCGCCCGTCCGTGTCCACGAACCAGTCGCGCAGCGCCTCCCAGTCGGCGAGTTCACGTCCCCGGCTGCGCTGCACGCGGATCTCCGGCAGGCCGTTGCCCAGCGCGCCCAACCCCGAGGCGTGCGCGCCGATCAACTTCAGCAACTCCTCCAGGTCAGGCCAGAGCCGGCCCAGGGTGGCCGCGATCCTCGGCGACCGGAAGGAGACCTCCTCCGTGATCGCCTCCACGTAGTCCAGCAGCAGCTCCTTGAACCCCTGGTACTCGGCGCCGTCGAGGTCGTACCGGGCCAGCACCTGGCCGAGGTAGGCGTAGAAGTCCCGTACCGACTCGGCGAATTCGGCGAACTGCACGAACAACGTGCTGACCTTCTCCAGCGCTTCCTGCGGATCGGCACCACCCGGCCGGCCGACGGCATCGGCGATCTCACGCAGCCCGCGGTCGACCAGGGCCAGCAGCTCACTGCTGACCTCGCGCGCAGCATCGGCGCTCGCCAGCACCTCCTCGGCATCGCGTTGCACCTGCTCGCCGAGCTTCGAGAGCTGGTACCGAGCGCGTGAACGCTGGTACTCGGCAATGCTGGCAGCCTTCACCGTGTGACTGCTGCGCAGCAGGTTCCCCCACTTCACCAACTGCTCCAGCCGCGCCGTCACCACATCGACGCTGAGCTGCCCGTGCCACACCGCATCCCGCGCGAGTCTGGCCACCACCTCCGGCACGGCGAGGTCCGCGAGGAGTGTCGAGCAGAACACCCGCATGACGGCCACGTACTCGAGGCGCTCCGGAGCACTCAGATAGGAGTACGCGGCGAGGCGCTGCCAGACACCGTCACCAGCCGACGACAACGCAGCAGCAGAGTCGGGGAGTTCGTCGGAACGGTGCGGGACTGGGTGGTCCATGGGGTCGAGGTTACGAGACGCCACCGGCACCTCGGCCCCGAACCCGGAAAGTCGATCACCGTCCCGCGCTCCACCGTTCCCGTCGGCAGACGGGCCGGCGGCCTGCTTGCGACTGGAGCCCGCGGTCTCCGTCCCGCTCGTACGCCGACCACCCCCGTGTCGCTGACCTCCACGGGCCGCGGGAGTACCGCGTTCGCGCTACAGGTCGGCTTCCAGTGTCTGCACCGCCCCACCCTGGTCAGGCACGATCCGGATCGCGAGCGCACTGCCGTCGTCACCGAACGAGACCGCCGACCACTGCTCGTCCCCGCCGCTCGGCAGTTCCCCGCGCAGTCGGTACGCCTCCCGTCGGTACTCCTCGACCTCGTGCTTCGCCAGCAGTTGGTACAGGCTGTTCTCCATCCCGGAGAACGCCTCCACCCGGAGCCCGCCGAGCCGGAACACCTGGTCAGTGCCGACGTAGAGGGCGTCGCCGAAGCTGCTCTCCGCGTCGTGGATGCTGTGCGACCCCGCGAAGGTGTCGATGTCATAGTGCTTGCTGCCCTGGTCCTCGGTCAGGTACCAGGCGATGTGCCTGCCCCCACCTGCCAGCGCGAGCCGGCTCGCCGCCCCGACGTGTGCCACGACCCGCCCGAACCAGGCCGAGTACTCGGCCGGGATCGCGAACCCGTCCTGCACCCGGCCCAACCGCCCCTCCGCAGGCTGCACCTGAACGGCGTTGGTGTACGGCGGGTTGCGCTTCCGGGGCGGCTCGTCGGCGCTGCCCTTCCCCTCGGCGGGCCGGAGCGGCAGCAGACCACCACCCGGGGCGCGCAACGCGTGGACGGTGATGCCGTCGGTGGCGAGCAGTTCGGTCGACAGCAGCAGGCAGGGAACGTCGTTCCACTCGGCGAGCTGGAAGTTCTCCGCCCGCTCCGCACCCCGGGCCAGCTGGTTGTAGCTGGTCCGGTCGGTCGCGCCCGTCCGCTTGGTGGCCACCTGGTGGTTGCCGTTCACCGTGACGGCGAACAGCTGGGACGGCGCCCCGGGCCGCCAGGCTTCGATGAAGTAGTCCGGCCGGGGCCTGGCCCCCAGGTTGGGCAGGCCCTTGCCGCTGCGGGCGAACCCGGCCAGCAGCACCGGCTCCGCGTCGACCGTGGACACGATCCGGTCGGGGAAACGCTCCCGGACCGCCCGCTCCGCCACTGCCAGCCCGAAGGCCCGCCCCAACTCCCGCGCCTGCATGCCCCGGTACGACCGCTCCGGCAGCTGTCCGCCCTTCGACAGCCGCATCGTCCCGAGGCGGTCCGTACCGAGTGCGGCACAGTACTTGAGGATCTGCCAGTGCTCGGCGATCCCCCGCCCACGTCCTTGCCGCGCCAGCGCGGTCGCCCGGGCCAGCACCCCAAGCAGCTCCCAGGCCGTGATCGCCAGATCACCGCCACCACGCAACGGCACCAGACCCGGCTTACGGCGCGCGAGCTCCTCACCCGCGGCCCCCTTGCTCTTCGCCCTCCTGGCCCGCGCACGATCGATCGCCGCCGCGGCCGTACCCACCTTGGCCGCCAGCACGGCACTCGACGCCACCCGAACGGACCCGGGACGGTTCAGCTCGGCCAACACCTCTTCGGTCGTCTGCTCCATGCCCGCACCGTAGGAACCACCGGACAGGCGCACGCAAGTACGCATCAGCGCGACACCCGGCAGGAAACAGCCCCGGGCCGAGCTAGCACCAGCGTTGATCAGGGGTTCTTCGTGCATCTCCGACACCGGAGTCCCCATCCATGTCCTCCAGAAGATCGCAGGCCACGGGCACATCACCACGACCCAGCGCTACCTCCACCCGGACAAGAGCTCCATCGAGAACGCAGGCCGCACCCGCAGTAGGCATCTCGCCGCAGAACGGCACCCGTCCGTCGAGCCGAGCACTGCACATCAGGCGAATGCCGGGGCAACGCCGTGTGCCACCTCCGGCTGGTCCAGCAACGCCGGCAGATCACGGGCCGCCGCCTAGTAAGATCGACGCGGCGCAAGAACCAGTCAGCGACATTCGGCAGGCACTTCAGCACGCCTGTCGGCCCGACGAGGGTTCCTCGGACTGGGCGAGGTGTGCCTGGTGAGCCATCGTCGACCCAGTGTCGGATTGGGAGGCGCCACCTCACACTGCGTCATGTATGAAGGTGACTGGTGAGCGCCCCCGTTCCATCGGCGGGTTGTTGGGGGCCGACATCGTCCAGTAGGGCCAGGGGTCGCGTTACGCGCACTGCCTGATTGCCCTCGCCGTTCGGCCTGGCCGGCGGCATGGTCCCTGGCAAGATCGCCGGGAGGTTGGCCAGGGAGGTTCCGACATCAAGAGGCTCGCAACAAGAAGAGCCGCTCACCTGGGACTTCTCCCGGTGAACGGCTCTCCGACATCACTGTCGGGACGACAGGATTTGAACCTGCGACCCCTTGACCCCCAGTCAAGTGCGCTACCAAGCTGCGCCACGTCCCGTGGTCGGCGGCCTCGGTGGCTCCTTGCGGGGCTCCTTGGCTTTCTGACCTTGTCTCCGATCTCTCGGCGACGTGGAAAACAATACAGCACGTCGGGGGGTGCTCGCTGCCAGGTTTCGGGGGTGTGGCGGGTGGGGGTCAGGGGGTGGGACGGCGGGCGTCGTAGTGGAGGAAGGCGGGGCGGCGGGCGGCGAGGAGGAGGACGGCGGCGAGGCAGGCGAGGCCGCCGGTGACGATGGAGAGGGTGGGGGTGGTGAGGGCGGCGACGGTGCCGGACTCGAAGTCGCCGAGGCGGGGGCCGCCGGCGACCACGACGATGAAGATGCCCTGGAGGCGGCCGCGCATCTCGTCGGGTGCGGCGACCTGCATCATCGTGTTGCGGAAGATCATGCTGACGGTGTCGGCGCAGCCGGCTGCGGCGAGCAGGAGCAGGCCGAGGGGCAGGTTGTGGACCAGGCCGAACGCGGCGATGGCCAGGCCCCAGGCGGCGACGGAGGCGAGGACGGCGAGGCCGTGGCGGTGGATGCGGCCGATCCAGCCGGAGAAGAGGCCGCCGGCCAGGGCGCCGACGGCGGGGGCGGCGACCAGCAGGCCGACCGTGCCGGGGCCGCCGCCGTAGTAGGCGACGGCGATCGCGGGGAACAGGGCGCGGGGGAGACCGAAGATCATCGCGGCCAGGTCGGCGAGGAAGCTGGTGCGCAGGTTGGGCTGCTCGCGTAGGAAGCGCAGGCCGTCCAGCACGCTGGCGCGCTTGGCCCCGACGGTCGCGAGAGGTCGCATCGCGGGCAGCCGCCACATCGCGTACAGGGTCGCAGTGAACGCCAAAGTGTCGATCAGGTAGGCGGATTGGAAGCCGTACGCCGCGATGGCGACGCCGCCGAGCATCGGGCCGACGGTCTGGCCGAGGTTCATGCCGATGGTGTTGAGGGCGTTGGCGGCGGGCAACTGCTCGCGCGGGACGAGTCGCGGGATCATCGACGAGCGAGCAGGTGAGCTGAGGGCGAAGAACCCGGCCTGCAGAGCGACTGCTGCGTAGAGCAGGGTCACGGTGCCGAGGTGCAGCAGTGCCTGGACGGCGAGCAGGGCGGAGACCGCGGCGAGGCCGCCGGAGCCGATCAGGCCGAGGCGGCGGCGGTCGACCCGGTCGGCGATCGCTCCGCCGTACAGGCCGAAGGTGACCAGCGGGACGAGGGAGAAGAGTCCGACCAGGCCGGTGGCGAAGGGCGAGCGGGTGAGGTCGTAGACCTGGACGGAGACCGCGACGGCGGTCATCTGCTGGCCGATCGCGGAGACCGACTGCCCGAACCACAGGCGCCGGTAGTCGGGGCTGGAGCGCAGCGGGGTGAGGTCGGCGAAGGCGGCGCGGGTCAGCCGCCGGAGGCGCGAAGTGGTCGGCGGCACAGCGGGGTGGGGCGCCGACGGTGCGGTCGGCTCGGGTACGGGTGCTTCGGGTACGGGAAGTTCGGTGGGCACCCCGACATCGTCGGTCAGCCGTTCGGGGCGCCGGACGGCGGGGTCCCGGAGGGGCGACGAGCCGGCCGGAACAGGGGTGGCGGGCCGACCGGGCGAGTGGCTAGGAGCCGGCTGGGGGAGCAGCGCGCAGCAGGGTGGCGGTGAGCTGTTCGGCCAGGGTCACGTCGAGTGGGTCGCGGGTGGCCAGCAGGCGGTACCAGAGGGTGCCGAAGACCAGGTCGACGGCGAGGTCGGGGGTGAGGTGCGGGGCGAGGGCGCCGTCGGCGTGGGCGCGGTCGACCAGGGTGCCGAGGGCCTCGCGGCGCGGCCGCAGCAACGAGTCGCGGAACCGTTCGCCGAACCTCGCGTCGATCTGGGCCTCGGCCATCAGCGCGCGCAGGGCGTCGGCGACCGGCGGGCGGGTGGCGGCGAGGGTGAAGGTCGCGGACAGGAAGGCGTGCAGGTCGGCGCGGTGGTCGCCGGTGTCGGGCAGCGGGATGTACAGGTCGGCCTTGACGATCAGGGCTTCCAGCAGCACGTCGGCCTTGCTCGGCCACCAGCGGTAGATCGTCTGCTTGCCGGTGCCGGAGCGGGTGGCGATGCCCTCGATGGTCAGGCCCGCGTAGCCGACCTCGCCGAGCAGTTCGAACGCGGCGGCCAGGATGGCCAGCCGGCTCTCCTCACTGCGGCGGCGGCCGGGCCGTCCGGGAGTTGAGGGGGAGTCAGCGGAGGCGGGGGTTGCTTGCTCGGTCACGAGGAGCACGCTACCGTAATTCGAGACGAGACGTCACGGTTCGAAATTGTCGCCGAGGGCGACGAGTCGCAACGGCGCAGGGAGAGGGTGCACATGCACGGGGAGAGGGCAGGCATGCACGGCGAGGCGGCGCACCAGCACGGTGAGGCGGCGCACCAGCAGGGCGAGACGGCGCACCTGCACGGGGAGGCGGAAGACATGCGTGGGGAGAGGGAAGACATGTACGGGGAGCGGGCGCACGTGGACGGGCGTGTCGCACTGGTCGTCGGCGGGACTTCCGGGATCGGGCTGGCCGCCGCGCGGCAGCTGCGGGGTCGGGGGGCGACGGTGCACGTGGTCGGGCGGAGTGAGAAGCGGCTGGCGGCGGTGGCGGTGAGCGATCCGGAGCTGGTGGGGCACCGTGCGGACGGTGGCAGCCGGGAGGAGATCGCGGCGGTGCTGGCGAAGGTCGGTCGGATCGACTGGCTGGTGGTCGCGCTGAGTGGCGCGGAGGGCGCGGGAGCCTTCGCCGAGCTCGACCTGGACGCGTTGCGCGGGGCCTTCGACGCCAAGTTCTGGGGACAGTTGACGACTGTTCAGGCGGCGCTGCCGCACCTGGCCGAGGACGCGTCGATCACCCTGGTCACCGCGATCACCGCCCGCACCGGCATGGCGGGGACGGCCGGACTGGCGGCCGTGAACGGGGCGCTGGAGGCGGTGGTCCGGCCGCTCGCGGTGGAGCTCGCCCCGCGTCGGGTGAACGCGGTCTCGCCCGGCCTGGTCGACACCCCCTGGTGGGACGGCCTGCCGAAGGACGCCCGCGAGGCGTACTTCGCCCAGGCGGCCGCCCAGTTGCCCGTCCGCCGGATCGCCACTGCGGCGGACGTCGCCGAGGTGGTGGCACTGGTCGCCGCCAACCCCAACCTCACCGGCACGGTGCTGGAGGCGGACGGCGGCCTGCGCCTGGTCACCCTCGCCTGAACCCGAAAAGGCTGCCCATGACCGCAAGGGTTGCCCCTGCCCCTGGGGGAGGGGGCACAGTGGCGGCGTGCACGAGGACCGGATCACCGGGGCAGACCTGATCACCGTCGGCGAGCTCGCCGCGCGGACCCGACTGAGCCTCAAGGCCCTGCGGCTGTACGGCGAGCGCGGCCTGCTGGTGCCCGCCCGGGTGGATCCGCGGACGCGGGTCCGGCGGTACGGGGCGGCCGCGGTCGAGCGGGCGCGGCGGATCGTGCTGCTGCGGGCGGCGGGCATGCCGCTGGCCCGGATCGCGGCGGTGCTGGCCGGCGACGGCGAGACGGCGGCGGGACTGCTCGCCGCGTACTGGCGGGAGCAGGAGTCGGTGCACGCGGCCCGCCGGGAGGCGGTGGGCTACGCCACGGCCGTACTGACCGGAGGGAGGGCGAGCATGTACGAGATCGCCGAGCGCGAGGTGCCCGAGCAGAAGGTGTTGTTCGTCCAACGTCGGGTGACCGCAGGTGAGTTGCCCGGAATTTGGAGGCGGCGACCGGGCTGTTGTTCGATCACCTGGGGGCGACGGGGGCGTGCCTGTCCGGGCCGGTGTTCGTGCTGTACCACGGGCTGGTGAGCGAGGACTCGGACGGGCGGGTCGAGGTCTGCGCCCCGACCGCGAACCGGCTGGAGCCGGCCGGGCCGGTCGGGGTGCGGATCGAGCCCGCGCGGCGCGAGGCGTACACCGAGCTGACGAAGCGGCATGACGGCTTTGCCGCGATGGCCGCCGCGCATCACGCGGTGTCCGCCTGGGTGGAGGCGCGCGGCCACCGGCGCGGCCCGGCCGACCGGGAGGTGTACCACCCGAACTGGGCGACCGCCGCGCCGGACGAGCACGTGGTCGACGTGGCGGTGCCGTTCGGCACGGAGGGTCGGGCACCACGGAATCCGTCCGACTGACCGGGCCCCGAGCCGTCCGGCTCGCACTGACTGTCGGTCAGCACGGCGGATCAGGGCGTTAGATCAGGACGATGGATCAGAACAGTCGACCAGGACGGCGGACCAAGACGATCGATCAGGACGGCGGACCAAGACGGTCGATCATGACGCCGGACCAGGACGCCGGACCAGGACGGCAGACCAGGACGGGGCTCACGCCGCCTGGTCGGCGGAGCGGCGGCGGCGTCGGGGCCGCAGGCGTTCGCCGCGGGCGAGGCGGCGCAGGCCGGCGAAGCGGGAGAAGCGTTCGCGGTTGGCGACGGAGGCGCGGTCGAGTTCCTCCATCAGGCGGCGGCCGCGGTGCTCCAGGTCGAGCTCGTCCAGGATGCGGTCGACCTCGGCGAGCAGGGAGCCGTGCAGTTGCCAGGCCTCGGGGTGTTCCTGGACGCGGCGCAGCAGCAGTTGGGCGACGTTCTCGCGGCTGGCCCAGGCCGCGGCGAGTTCGGCGGTGAGGCGGCGTTCGGCCTCCTCGGCGTTGCGGCTGACCTGCGTGGTGACCAGCACCGCGAAGGAGACCAGGGCGCCGCCGAGGTGGCCGAGCAGCTCTTCCAGGGCGAGCGACACCTCGGGCGGGAAGAGCCGCTCGCCGGGGCCGCGGCGTTTGGCCAGGTCGGTGAGCGAGCGGGCGATCACCCGGATCACCACGACGCAGATCTCCAGGGTGTCCAGGCCGGTGCGCAGCACCAGCCGGGAGAGCAGGCCCTCGCTGATCCGCGGGTTGAGGCGCAGGCTGTCCTCGGCCTGCCGCAGCGCGCCGTCCACGCCGGCGATGGCCTGGTCGAGCCGGCGGGCCTCGTGCAGGCGTTCGGCGGCGCGGGCGACGGGGGTGGGGGCGCCGAGCTGCTCGGCGATGTCGAGCAGGAGCTGGCGGGCCCGCCGGGCGAGGTCCTCGATGGACTCGCCGGCGGTGTCCACCCACACGGGCGGGGCGAAGACCAGGTTGAAGAGCAGGCCGACCGCGGCGCCGATCAGGGTCTCCAGGACCCGGTCCCAGGCCTGCTCGGTGACCTGGGAGACGCCGAGGATCAGCATCGCGCTGATCGCCACCTCCTGGACGAACTCGTCGACCCTGACGAACCGTCCGATGATCAGCGAGGCCAGGATGATGAGCCCGAGGCTCCACCAGGACAGGCCGACCACGGCGGAGAAGCCGATGGCGATCAGTACGCCGACCACCACCGAGTTGACCCGGCGGATGCTGGTCTTGAGGGTGGAGTAGACGGTCACCTGCACCACCAGCAGTGCGGTGAGCGGCGCGGTCAGCGGCACCGGTTCGCTGCTCAGCCAGGTCGCCACCACGTACGAGAGCGTGGCGGCCACGGTGGCCCGGACGGTCTGCACGACGAACGGCTCCCGGGCGCTGCGGCGCAGCACCGCGGCGAGGGATTCCGGTAGAAGGGCCATGCCGCCCTTCTTTCCCCGCCGCGGCCCCTCACACCGCCTGTCCGGCCCCGCGTTGACCCGAAGGCGCTACGGCGGGGCGCGGCGATGGCCCGAAGGCGCTACGGCGGGGGCCGGACGGCGCTACTCCTCGGTCGGCCCGAGGTCGGCCCGACCGCGGAGGTCGACGGTCGGGACGTGCGGTGCGGCGTGCAGCTCCAGGACGGTGAGTTCGTTCGGCCCCGGGCGCAGGACGGGGCCGGGGACGTAGAGCGAGCGCTGCGGGCCGCGGGACCAGTAGCGGCCGAGGTGGAAGCCGTTGATCCAGGCGTTGCCCTTGGTCCAGCCGGGCAGGTGGAGGAAGGTGTCGGCGGGGGTGTCGACGTGGAAGGTGCCGCGGCGGAACACGGGTCCGGTGACGGGGCCCGCGGCGGCGGTGAAGGAGAGCTCGTCGAGGTCGGTGAGGGGCAGTGGCAGGCTGGTCCAGCCGGTGAGTTCGACGCCGTTCAGCAGCACCGGCCCGACCAGTCCCTTGCGGTCGTGCAGGCCTTCGCCGTAGTTGACCCGGCCCTGGTTCTCCACCAGCAGGCGCAGCACGCTGCCGGCCCGCGGGACGTGGAAGGCCAGCGCCCGCTGGTGGTTCTCGCGTTCCAGCACGCCGACGGGCTGTCCGTCGACGAAGACCTGGGCGCGGTCGCGGACCTCCGTGACCTCCAGCACCGCGGGCCCGGCGGCGGGCAGGATCGCCTTGTACAGCGTGAACCCGAAGTCCTGGCCGAGCTGCTCCATGCCGAGCGGGCGCAGCGAGGGCACCGGCGTGCCGAGGACCGGGAGTTCGGCCAGCAGCGCGGTGCCCTCGGTGAGTTCGACGCCGGGCAGCTCCAGCTTGGGCGCGGGTTCGGGGGCCGGTTCGGCGGGCGGCGGACCGTACTTGGCGAGCACCTCGCGGAAGGCGTGGTACTTCTCGGTGGGGTCGCCGGCCTCGTCGAGCGGGGCGTCGTAGTCGTAGGAGGTGACGGTGGGCCGGTAGGTGTGCTTGTCGTTGGCTCCGTTGGTGAAGCCGAAGCTGGTGCCGCCGTGGAACATGTAGAGGTTGACGGAGGCTCCGGCGGCGAGCAGCTCCTCCAGTTCGCGGGCCGCGCCGGCGGGGTCGCGCACCACGTGCCGGCCGCCCCAGCGGTCGAACCAGCCGTTCCAGAACTCGGTGCACAACTGCGGTCCGGTGGGCTGCAGTTCGCGCAGGGCGGCGAGGCCCTCGCGGGAGCGGCTGCCGAAGTTGACGGTGGCCAGGGTGCCGGGCAGCGAGCCGCGGACCAGGTCGCCGGGCTGGTCGCAGGTGAACAGCGGGACGTCCACGCCGAGCCGGCGCAGCAGGGCGGCGAGCTGGGCGAGGTGGTCGGTGCGGTCGCTGTACGCGCCGAACTCGTTCTCCACCTGGACGGCGAGCACCGGGCCGCCGCGGGTGGCGAGGCGGTCCAGCAGCGGGGGGATCAGCTCGGTGAAGTACGCCTCCACGGCGCGCAGGTACGCCGGGTGCATGCTGCGCAGCCGCATGCCGGGCTCGGCGAGCAGCCAGGACGGCAGCCCGCCGCCCTCCCATTCGGCGCAGATGTACGGCCCGGGCCGCAGCAGGACGTGCAGCCCCTCGGCGGCGGCCAGGTCGAGGAAGGCCGGCAGGTCGAGTCCGCCGTCCATCCGGAACTCGCCGGGCCGGGGCTCGTGGAGGTTCCAGGGGACGTACGTCTCCACCGTGTTGAGGCCCATCAGCCGAGCCTTGCGGAGCCGGTCGGCCCACTGCCCGGGGTGGACCCGGAAGTAGTGCAGTCCACCGGAGAGGATGCGGAACGGGGCGCCGTCGAGGGTGAACTCGTCGCCGGCGGTGTCGAGGAGGGGCATGGCGTTCGCTGCTCCTGGGAGGTTCGGGGGCGGGGCCGGCGCCCGGGGTGTGCGGGCGCCGGCCCCGGGGTCACGGGGAGGTGACCTTGAAGCCCTGCTGGGTGCCGTAGTCGGTGATGCGCTTCTGCCAGGCCGTCAGGCCGGGGTTCAGGCCGGTGGTCATCGACTGGCCGACGGTGTCCTTGAAGACCGAGTTGGCGTACACCTGGAAGGGCAGGTACTGCCAGCCCTTGCCGACGGCGGCGGAGGAGGCGGCGAAGACCTGGTTGGCGGGCTGGCCGCCGAGCGAGTCCAGCGGCTTGTCGAGGAACGCCGGGTCCTTGAGCAGCTCGGTGGTGGCCGGGAAGAGGCCGTTCGCGTTGAGCGAGCGGACCGCCTGCGGGTCGGAGTTCAGCCAGATCGCGAACGCCGCGGCGGCGGCCTGGTGCTTGCTGGTGGCGGGCACGCCGACGGCCGAACCGCCGTTCTCCGCCGAGACGTTGTCGCCCGCGGCCCACTGCGGCATCGGTGCGGCCCGCCAGTCCTTGGCGGTGTCGGGGATGGTGGAGGCGATGTTGCCGGGCGCCCAGGCGCCGGTCATCCACATCGCGTACCGGCCCTGGCCCATGCCCTGCCACCACTCGTTGGTCCAGCCGGGCGCCGGGTCGACCAGCTTGCGGGCGACCAGCGAGGACCACAGGTCGGCGACCTTCTTCGCGCCCGGGTTCTGCAGGTCGACGGCGACGCCGGTGGCGTCCTTCTGCTGGAACGGGCGGCCGCCGGCCTGCCAGATCAGGCTGTCCAGGCCGCCGGCGTCGCCGGGGTCGATCGAGGTGATGAACCGGTTCGGGTCGGACTCCTTGATCTTGATCGCGGCGGCCTCGAACTCGGCCCAGGTCTTCGGCGGTTGCAGGCCGAGCTGGTCGAAGAGCTTCTTGTTGTAGAACATCGCCATCGGGCCGGTGTCCTGCGGGATCGCGTAGACGCCGTCGGCGACCGCGACCTGCGACCAGGCGGAGGCGGTGAACTTGGACTCCAGGTCGGCCGCGCCGTACTGCTTGAGGTTCACCAGCCGCTTGGAGAGCGCGAACTCGGGCAGCGCGAAGTACTCGATCTGGGCGACGTCCGGGCCGCCGCTGCCGGCCTTGATGGCGGTCTGCAGCTTGGTGTACTCGGTGGCGGACTGGCCGGCGTTGACGATCTCGACCTTGATCTTCGGGTACTTCTGCTCGAACAGCGCGACGGTCTTGTCGAGGTTCGGCGCCCAGGTCCAGAAGGTCAGCGTGGTGGGGGTGTCCAGCGCCGCGGCGGCGTCGCCGGGCGCGGCGGCGGGGGAGGCGCCGGAGCTGCACGCGGTCAGGCCGAGCAGCAGCGCGGCGGCCGGGACGAGCGCCGCGAGTCTGCGGCGGGCGGGTGCGGGAGTCATGATCGGGTTCCTTGCTGTGGTGGTGGGGTGAGCGAGGTGACGGGGAATCACTCCTTGACGCTTCCGGCGGACAGCCCGGACTGCCAGAAGCGCTGGAGGAAGAGGAAGGCGACGACCAGCGGGACGATCGCCAGCAGGCTCCCGGTGACGACCAGGGGGTAGAAGCCGGTGGTGGTGGCACCGCTGCCGGCCGCGCCGGTGGCCAGCGCGTTCCACTGGTTGAGGCCGACGGTCAGCGGGAACCACTTCGGGTCGCTGAGCACGATCAGCGGCAGGAAGTAGTTGTTCCAGGTGGCCACCAGCGCGAACAGCAGCACGGTGACGAAGCCGGGGGCGAGCTGCCGCAGCGCGATGGTGAAGAAGGTCCGCAGCTCGCCGGCGCCGTCGATGCGGGCGGCCTCGAGCATCGAGTCGGGCACCGCCTCGGCGGCGTACACCCGCATCAGGTAGACGCCGAACGGGCTGACCAGGGACGGCAGCAGCACCGCCCACGGCGTGTCGGTGAGGCCGGCCTTGCTGAACAGCAGGTAGGTGGGCACGGCCAGGGCGGTGCCGGGGATGGCGATCGCGCCGAGCACCACCGCGGAGAGCGCGGTGCGCCCGCGGAAGCGGTACTTGGCGAGTCCGTAGCCGGCCGCGGTGGCGATGAACGCCGCGCCGCCCGCGCCGACCACCGCGTACAGCAGCGTGTTGGCGAACCAGCGCAGGTAGATCCCGCCGTCGTAGCTCAGCACGTCCGCCAGGTTGTCGAACAGGTGGAAGCCGTGGCCGAACCACAGGCCGAAGCCGTCCATCAGCGAGGCGGTGTCCTTGGTGCTGGCCAGGAACAGCCACACCAGCGGGAGCAGGGCGTAGCCCAGCATCAGCGCCATGGCCAGGGTGAGCGTGTTGCTGGCGCGGCGTCGGTTGCGACGGCGGCCGGCGGTGTTCTGACGTGTCGTCACCGGCCCGTCCCCTTCCGCATCGAGCGCAGCTGCACGGCGTAGGCGACCACGGCGGTGACCCCGCCGAGGACCACGGCGACGGCTGCCGAGTAGTTGAACTGCTGGCCGTTGAAGGCCAGGTTGTAGGCGTACATGTTGGGCGTGTAGCTGGTGGAGACCACGCCGGGCGCCAGCGACTGCAGCACGTTCGGCTCGTTGAACAGCTGGAAGGTGCCGATGATCGAGAACACCGTGGCCAGCACCAGCGCCGGTCGCACGGCGGGGAGTTTGATGCTCCACGCCTTGCGGAACTCGCCCGCGCCGTCCAGCTCCGCCGCCTCGTACAGCTCGGCCGGCACGATGCGCAGCGCGGCGTAGAGGATCAGCATGTTGTAGCCGGTGTACTCCCAGGTGACGACGTTGCCGATGGAGGCGAGCATCCAGGACGGGCCCAGCAGGTCGGGCAGCTTGGTGCCGAAGAAGTCGCCCAGCTGGCCGGCCAGTCCGAACCGGTCGCCGTACAGGTAGCCCCACATCAGCGAGGCGACCACGGCGGGCACCGCGTACGGGATGAACAGGCCGATCCGGAACAGGCCCGGGCGGCGCAGCCGGCCGCTGTCGACCGCGAGCGCGGCCACCAGCGCGAGGCCCAGCATCACCGGGACCTGCACCACCAGGAAGAGCAGCACCCGCCACAGGCCGGCCCGGAACAGCTCGTCGCCCAGCGCCCGCCGGTAGTTGTCCAGGCCGACGAAGACCGTGCCGCCGATCAGCCGCTCCTGGAACAGGCTCAGGTAGGCGGCGTAGCCGAGCGGTGCGGCCACCCCGATCACGAACACCACCAGGAACGGCGCGAAGAACGCCAGGCCGTACCCGCCGTGGTTGCTGCGGCGGCGCGCCCGGCGGCGGACCGGTGCGGCGGCGGGGGCGGGGCGGGAGGGTGGCCGAGAGGGGCCGGGCGTGAGGGTGCGCTGCGACGTGCTCAAGGGGAGGGCCTTTCGGCGGATGTTTACGCCAACATGACGTTGGCGTTGAGTGTTGACCCGGTGTTGCCGGGGCGTCAAGCCGTCGTCACCTCGTGATGCGGCTTCGTGATCGGACCGCGGCCGGCGCGAGCGCCCCGGCCGGTTGGTGAATCCGCAGGTCAGGGCGGACGTCGAGGGGGAGTGTCGCCCGGCTGTGGGAGCAGAAAAGCAACCGACGGGTAGGTCACGACCGGGTATCAGGTAGGTGCGTGGCTTGACTGCGACGCGGGGCCGCCCGTCTCATTGTGGCATCACGTTTGATCGTGTTCGGTTGTCTGTTGACTTTCGTGCGCTCTGCCGATCGGTCCAGACTCCTGCGCCAAGGAGCATCCCCATGACTCGAACCTCCCCCACCCGTGCCCTCGCCCCGGCGGCCCTGCTGCTCGCCCTCGGTCTGGCCGCCACCGCCTGCTCCACCGGGAAGCAGAGCGCCGCCGCAGACGGCCAGGTCGCGCCCGTCACCGGGAAGATCTCGATCACCTACCTGCAGAAGCAGGGCGACCAGGAGTACTTCGTCGGCGAGGCGGCCGGCGCCAAGGCCAAGGCCGCCGAGCTCGGCATCGACCTGAAGGTGGTGAACCTCGGCAACGACGCCAACAAGACGGTCAGCGAGGTGCAGTCCGCCGTCGCGCAGAAGTCCGACGGCCTGATCATCGTGGTGCCGGACCCCGCGGTCGGCCCGCAGGTGGTGCAGACCGCCCGGGACGCCAAGGTCGCGCTGCTCACCTCCGACGACCAGATCTGCGCCAACGGCCCCGACCCGTCCGCCTGCGCCAAGGAGCAGCTGGTGCCGCGGATCGGCTTCTCCGGCGCGCAGATGGGCGGCGAGGTCGGCAAGCGCGCCGCCGCGGAGTTCAGGAAGGCGGGCTGGAACCCGGCCGAGACCCGGACGATCTCCGCCTGGAAGCAGGACGTCACGGTCTGCGGTGACCGGGTCAAGGCGGCGAAGGACGCCTTCGCGGCGGGCGCGGGCGCCGAGGTGAAGAACATCGACGTCGCCACCGACAACACCCCGACCGGCGCGCAGGACAAGGTCGCCGCGACCGTCACCGCCAACCCGGGCGTCAAGCACTGGGTGGTGTGGGGCTGCAACGACGAGAACGTGCAGGGCGGCGTCACCGCGCTGGCCAACGCCGGGGTCAAGGCGGACGACGTGATCGGCGTCGGCCTCGGCGCCTACCTGGCCTGCAAGGACTGGAACAGCGGGCAGCCCACCGGCATGAAGGCCGCGCTGTTCATCAACGGCAAGGACGTCGGCGCGCTCGCCGTCCAGACCATGTACGACCGGCTGAAGAACGGCAAGGAGATGCCGGCCGAGGCGTTCGCCCCGACCAAGATGGTCGACGCCACGAGCTGGAAGGACGCCGGCGTCAGCTGCGGCTGACCCAGGCCAGGCCGGCCCCGACCGCCCCGACCGGGGCCGGCCCCGCGACACCCCCGGCCCGCACGCCCCTGCCGGGCCGGGGGCCCCACCGCCCGACCGAACGCCCCGAGGTGACCCGCCATGACCACCCCACCCGTACCCTCCGCGTCCCCGCCCGCCTCGGCCGGCGTGGTCGGGCTGACCAAGCGATTCGGCGCCGTCCAGGCCCTCGGCGGGGTCACCCTGGACTTCCCGGCCGGCCGCGTCACCGCGCTGATGGGCGAGAACGGCGCCGGCAAGTCCACCCTGCTGAAGATCCTCACCGGCGACCACCGCCCCACCGAGGGCCACCTGCTGGTCGACGGCCGCCGCATCGACCTGCGCTCCCCCTCCGAGGCCCGGGCCGCGGGCATCCGGATCATCCCGCAGGAACCCGAGATCATCCCGCACGTCTCGGTCGCCGAGAACGTCTACGCCGGCGCGCTGCCCCGCCGCGCCGGACGCCGCCTGGACCGCGCCGAACTGCGCCGCCGCATCCGCGCCGACCTGGACCGCCTGGGCTTCGCCGGCGTCCTCGACCCCGACCTGCTCGGCTCCGAACTCACCCCCGCCCAGCGCCAGTTGGTGGAGATCCTGCGGGCACTCACCGGCCCCGCCAAGCTGATCGCCTTCGACGAGCCGACCTCCTCGCTCTCCGAGCAGGAGACCGAGGCCCTGTTCGCCCTGATCGGACGGCTGCGCGAACAGGGCGTCGCCGTCGTCTACGTCTCGCACCGGATGCAGGAGATCTTCCGGCTCGCCGACCGGATCGCGGTGCTCCGCGACGGCGAACTCGCCGGCGTCCAGGACGCCCGCGACACCGACGAGGGCGCACTGGTACGGCTGATGGTCGGCCGTGACCTGACCTCGGCCTTCAGCCGGCGCCGGGTCGCCACCGACCGGCTGGTGCTCGACGTGCGCGGCCTGACCACCGACCAGGTCCGCGACATCGACCTGCGGGTGCACGCCGGCGAGGTGGTGGGCCTGGCCGGACTGATCGGCGCGGGCCGCTCCGAACTCGCCCTCGCGCTGGCCGGCGACCTGCCGGTCCGGTCCGGCACCGCCACCCTCGACGGCCGGTCGCTGACCGGCGGCGGCCCGCGCGCCGCGATCCGGGCCGGCCTGGCCCTGGCCCCCGAGGAGCGCAAGGCGCAGGCGCTGTTCCTGCACCGCTCGATCCGCGACAACACCTCGCTCGCGGTGCTCGGACGGCTGCGCCGCCTGCGCTTCGTACGCCGCGCCGCCGAACGCGAGCTGGCCCGCGGCTACGCCGAGCGGCTGCGGGTGCGCACCCCCTCGATCGAGCAGGAGGTCCGCACCCTGTCCGGCGGCAACCAGCAGAAGGTGGTGCTGGCCCGCTGGCTGGCCCGCGAGCCCGCGCTGCTGATCCTCGACGAGCCGACCCGGGGCATCGACGTCGGCGCCAAGGCGGAGATCTACCAGATCATCGCCGACCTGGCCGAACAGGGCGTGGCCCTGCTGGTGATCTCCTCCGAACTGCCCGAACTGCTCGGCCTGGCCGACCGGATCGTGGTCATGCAGGACGGCCGGATCACCGGCGAGCTCGACCGCTCCGCGGCCACCGAGGAGGCGGTCCTGCAACTCGCCATGGCCGACGACCTCCGCCCCCACGCCACTGCCGTCCCCGCGCAAGGAGAGCCCGCATGACCACCCTGTCCAGCCCGCCGACCCGGTCCGAGGCCGCCCGGTCCGCCCGCGCCGCCCGCCGCGGCCGCCCGCTCGCCGCCCTCGGCGGGCAGAACCTCAGCCTGATCGGCGCCCTGATCGCCGTCCTCGCCGTCTTCGGCACCCTGAACGACAACTACCTCAGCCTGACCAACCTCCAGGTCATCGCGGAAGCCGCGACCATCACCGGCCTGCTCGCCGTGGTGCAGACGGTGGTCATCATCTGCGGCGGCCTGGACATCTCGGTCGGCTCGCAGGCCGGAGTGGCCTCCGTGGTCTCCGCGATGGCCTTCACCTCCGCCGGCTCCAACGCCTTCGCGGGCATCGCGGCGGCGCTCGGCGTCGGCCTGCTGGTCGGCCTGCTGAACGGCGCGGTCATCGTCTACGGCCGGGTCAACCCCACCATCGCCACCCTGGCCGGCCTCGCCGCCTACAAGGGCCTCGCCCAACTGCTCTCCGACGGCCGGGCCCAGGGCTACGTGCTCGGCGACGACGTCTTCGTCTTCCTCGGCCGCGGGAAGATCGGCGGACTCCCCGTGATGGTGTGGCTGCTGATCCTGGTCGCGCTCGCCGTGCACGTGCTGCTGAAGTACACCGACCTGGGCCGCAACCTCTACGCCGTCGGCGGCAACGACACCGCCGCCCGCCTCGCCGGCATCAGCATCAACAAGTACCTGATCGCCGTCTACGGCCTGATCGGCGTGGTCGCCGCCGTTGCCGGCGTGCTGCTCACCGCCCGTACCGGCAGCGGCCAGCCCACCTCGGGCAGCGAGGGCCTCGAGCTGAAGGCGATCACCGCGGCCGCCCTCGGCGGCTGCGCGCTCAAGGGCGGCAAGGGCGGCGTCGGCGGCACCCTGCTGGCCGTCGCCCTGCTCGGCGCGCTGGAGAACGGCCTCACCGTGCAGGGCATCAACTCCTTCTGGCAGAACGTCGCCCAGGGCGCCCTGCTGGTGGCCGCGGTGGTCATCCAGCAGCGCCGCAGCGGCGAACGGGCCGTCGGGCTACCCGCCTGACGTCCCCCCGGATCCCCGTCCCCACCACCGCCGGGCCCGCCACGGGCCGCTCCACGGGCGTAGCAGCCCGGGCCGGCGGGCGGGGGCGGACGGCGGGCGGCCGTTGAGGGTCGGCCCACCCGCCGCGAACACCGCCCCGGTTGCTGCCGGCAACCGGGGCGGTGGTTTTGCCGCGCCCGCGTCCCGCTACCATGTTCACGCAGACATGATGGAGGGACCGGTATGGACCAGCAGACGCCCGGCGGGATCGCCCGCGGCAAGTCCCGGCCGCCCTCGCAGGCCGACGTCGCCGCCCTCGCCGGGGTCTCCTCGCAGACCGTGTCCCGGGTCGCGAACAACCGCAGCAACGTCGAGCCGGAGACCCGCGACCGGGTGCTCTCGGCCATGCGGATCCTCGGCTACCAGCGCAACAGCGCGGCCCGGGCACTCACCCTGGGCCGCTTCCACGTGCTCGGCGTGGTCACCTTCGACGTCACCGCGCAGGGCAACGCCCGCACCCTCGCCGCGATCTCCCGCGCCGCGCAGCGGGCCGGCTACTCGCTGAACGTCGTGTGCGTCGAGGACCAGACCGAGCGCGCCGTGCAGCAGGCCGTCCGCCAGCTCACCGACCAGGCCGTCGACGGCCTGGTGGTGATCGAGGCGCAGATCCTCGACCGGCCCGGCTTCAGCGTCACCTCCGGCGTCCCGGTGGTGGTCGCCGACGGCGACCCCGAGCGCCGCTTCCCCTCCGTCGACACCGACCAGGCGGCGGGCGCCGCGGCCGCCACCCGGCACCTGCTCGACCTCGGCCACCGCACCGTCTGGCACATCGGCGGCCCGCACGACTCCTACGCCGCCCGCCGCCGCGCCGCCGCCTGGCACGCCACCCTGAAGGCGGCCGGCGCGCCGACCCCGCCGCTGCGCTACAGCGACTGGACCGCCGCCGCCGGCTACCGGATCGGGCAGGAGCTGGCCGCCCGCTCCGACGTCACCGCGGTCTTCGCCGCCAACGACCACCTGGCGCTCGGCCTGGTCCGCGCCCTGCACGAGGCCGGCCGCCGAGTCCCCGAGGACGTCAGCGTGGTCGGCTTCGACGACCTGCCCGAGGCGTCCTACTACCTGCCGCCGCTCACCACCGTCCGGCAGGACTTCGAGGAGGTCGGGCGGCTCTGCGTGGCCCGGCTGCTCGCCCAGATCGAGTCCCCGGACGACCCGGCCTCGGCGGGTCCACCGGTCGCGGTCACGCCGCAACTGGTCGTCAGGTCCAGCACCGCGGCGCCCTCCTGACACGCCGTCGGCGGGTGTCGCCCCAGGGGTCCGGGGCGACACCCGCCGACCGTCCGCCCTGGGTCAGCCGATCAGCAGCTGCTGCCCGGGTGCCGCGGTGCACGGCTGCTGGACCAGCGCTGCGCCGTCCGCGGTGGAGCCGCCCGCGATGTCCAGGCACTTGCCGCTGTGCCGGGCCAGCAGGGTGACGTACCCGCTGCCGTTGTCACGGACCGAGAACTCCTGGTTCGGCCCGCCGTTGCAGGTGAACTGCACCACCGGTGCGCCGTCCGCCGTGGACAGGCCCGCCACGTCCAGGCACTGCCCGGTGGAGCGCGCCACCACCGTGACGTGGCCGGGGCTGCTCGGGCGCAGCGACCACTGCTGGTCGGCGGCGTTGGCGCAGGTGTGCTGGATGACCGCGGTGCCCGGGGCGGTGGCGGCGCCCGCCACGTCGACGCAGCGGCCGCTGAGCCTGACCTTCAGGGACTTGTAGGCGTCGGCCGCGGCGCTGCGCGGCGCCCAGGACTGGTTGGCACCCGTGGTGGCCTGCCAGACGCCGACCGGTGCGCCGTCGGCGGTGGACTCGCCGGTGACGTCGAGGAGCAGACCGCTGGCCTTGTTGATCAGGGTGTCGTGGCCGTCGCCGGTGGTGGAGAGCAGCCACTGCTGCTGGGTGGAGGTGCCGGCGGTGGCGAAGCCGAGGGTTCCGGCGGAGACCGACAGCGCCTTGCCGGTCCTGGCGTTGGTGATCCGGTACGCGGCGGTGGAGTCGTAGCCGCCGGCCAGCTTGGTGAAGGTCCACTGCTGGGTGGTGTCGGCGGGGTTGACGGTGCGCTGGACGGGGCCGGTGCTGCCGGCGGTGAGCGCCAGGCCGCTGCGGTCGTTGACCAGGCGGCGGACCTGGCCGGTGGGGGCGGTGGCGGCGGCCGGGGCGACGCCGTTGGCGCCGGGCAGCACGAAGGTGGTCACCGAGCCGGGGCCGACGGTGGCGGTGAGGGTCTTGGCGGCGGTGGCGCTCAGGTCGGCCTCGCGCTGCAGGTTCTTGCCGGCGTCGGTGGTGTAGCGCTGCACCGGCACGGCCTGGTCGACGGTGGCGAAGCCCGCCAGGTCGAGGGTGACGGTCTGCGCCGCGCCGGTCGAGTTGGTGTACACCGCGACCGCGCCGGTGCCGCCGGGCCGCAGCGCCGCCAGGGTGTCGGTGGAGTCGGTGCCGATCACCCGGGCGCCGGGGCGCACGAAGCGGCTGTAGTTGGCCATCGCCCAGTACTTCTTGTTGGTGCGGATCGGCTCGTTCGCCGGGTCGGCGGAGTTCAGGTCGACCTGGATCAGGCCCCAGTTGGAGTCCTCGTGGCCGGGCGTCATGTTGGTGTAGTCCTCGACGGCCTGCCACATCACCCAGGCGCCGGGCTCCAGCTCCCGTACGTCGTCGGTGATCCGGTGCGCGAAGTCGAGGGCCGGCGCCATGTCGGTGAAGCTCTGCGGCACCGAGCCGCCCAGGTCGACCTCGGACATCCACAGCGGCAGTCCGGCGCCCTTGGCGCTGTCCCGGACCCCGCCGCGCCCGCTGGTGCCGTAGGTGTGCGTGTCGAGCCTGCCGACGGCGGCGCGGGCCGCCGCCGGGTAGGCGTTCCAGTCGGTGCGGAACAGGTCGGGGTTGGTCTCGTCCATCGCCGCGATCGGGGTGTGCAGGCCGGCCCCGTCCAGGGCGGTGCGGACGGCGGTGGCCAGGTGCGCCTGCGAGGCCTGGTCCCAGTGCGAGCCCTCCTGCGGGCCGCCGGCGTGCCAGTACGAGGTGCCGGGTTCGTTCATCGGCGACAGCGAGCCGAAGGTGACGCCGCCGGCGGCCTGCGCGCGCTGCACGGATCCGGCGAGGTAGGCGGCGAAGCGGTCGTACTGGTCGGCGCGCAGGTTGTCCTTCGAGCCGTCGGCGGCGCCGGAGACCAGGCCGCTGTTGGTCATGAAGTACGGGGCGGAGTTGGAGAACGCCTCGAAGGTGTCCGCGCCGCGGCTCTTCGCGGCGGCGAGCCACCAGCGCTGGTTGGCGTCGGCCTGCGGGTTCCAGTGGTCGGGGTTGTTCGGGTCCCACCAGTTCGGCTGCTCGGTCCAGCCGGTCGGGTTCCCGCCGGGCGGGCCGTACGCGGCGGGGCGGTTCCAGTAGCCGGGCACGGCCGCGCCGGGGCGCAGGTACGGCGCGGTCTCCGGGCTGTCGCCGCCGCCGATGTTGTAGCGGGCGACGGTGAAGCCCAGCCCGTCCGGCCCGTACAGGGCGTCGGCGAGCTTGGTGCGCTCGGCGTCCGGCCAGCCGCCGGTGACGTTGGCGAACCAGGCCAGTGCGGTGCCCCAGCCCTGGAACGGCTGCTGCTGGTAGGACGGGTCGAGCCGGACGGTGACGTGCGCGGCGGCCTCCTCGGCCGCGGCGGGCGGGGCGGCCAGCAGGCCGGTGGCCAGTGCGGCGACCGCGGCGAGTGCGGTGGCCGGGCCGGTGCGGCGGCGGCGCGGGACGGGCAGGGGCATGGGTTCCTCCCGGGTGGCAGGCGGGGCGCGGACATGCGAACGGCACGCCCCTCGCCTGGCGAGGAGAGGGGCGTGCCGTGGTCGGGGGTGTGGCGGGGGTGGTGACGGGGCGTCAGCGGCTCACAGGGCGGCCGCGCCGCGCCGCCACTGCTGGTTGGCGCCGGAGTTGCAGGTCCACTGCTCCAGCCCGGTGCCGTCGGCGGTGGACTGGTTGATCACGTCCAGGCACTTGCCGGAGCGCCGGTCGACCAGCTTGACGTTGCCGCTCGCGTCGGCCTTCACGACCTGCCACTGCTGGGAGGTGGCGGTGGAGCAGGTGTTCTGCACCACAGGTGCGCCGTCCGCGGTCGAGTTGCCCGCGATGTCCAGGCACTTGCCGCTGTGCCGGGCCATCAGCTGGACGTAGCCGCCGCTCAGCGGCTTGAACCAGAAGTTCTGGTTCGCGCCGTTGCCGCAGGACCACTGGAGCAGCCCGGCGCCCGCCCCGAACGCGTAGTTGCCGACGTCGGCGCACTTGCCGCTCTGCTTCCCGGTGAGGGTCTCCCAGGTGGCGTTCATCGGGGTGACGGTGCCGGCCGCGGCGTCCACGGTGATCTGCGGGGAGTCGCCCATGGTCATGGTGGTGGCGGTGGGGAACTTCAGCGGCAGCCAGACGTACTGCGAGTCCTGGACGGTGCCGCCCATCGAGTTGCCCCAGCGGTCGCCCATGTACAGGTAGCTGGTGCCGGTGGTGCCCTGGACCGGCAGCACGTACGCGGTCTGGCTGCCGTAGGTGACGCCGTCGCCGATGTCCTGCAGGCCGCTCCAGGAGCCGGTGATGCTGCTCGCGGTGCCGTACTGCTGCTGGTTGGGGGACCAGCCGGTGGCCTGCGAGGTGAGCAGGAAGTAGACGCCGCCCCGCTTGAACAGGGCGGGCGCCTCGCGGGACTGGCCGTTCCACAGGCTCTGCACCTGGGCGTCGATGCCGGTGTAGTCGGCGGTCAGGCGGTAGACGTGCAGGTCCCGGTTCTCGTTGGCGGCGGAGACCATGTAGGCGGTGCCGTCGTCGTCGACGAAGGTGGTGATGTCGCGGGACATCTCGCCGAGCGGGCGGAAGCTGCCGCGCCAGCCGTAGTTGCCGTCCACGGTGGAGGAGACCGCGACCGCGGCCCGGGCCTCGCCGTAGTCGGCGCCGTTCTCCTTGTGCATCCACATCACGAACTGGCCGGTCGCCGCGTTGTAGATCACCTTGGGGCGCTCGATGTTGGCGGAGGCCAGCTCGGGGTCGGTGGCCTGGGTGAGCACGTGGTTGCGGAACTCCCAGGTCTTCAGGTCGGTGGAGCGGTAGGCGGAGACGTAGCGGAAGGTGTTGTCGGCGTTCCGGTCCTCGCCGAACCAGTAGTAGTACTGGCCGACCTTGATGACGCCGCCGCCGTGGGCGTGCACCACCGCGCCGGTGGTGTCGGTGAACTGGGTGCCGTTGACGATGGTCGCCGGGGCGGCGTGGGCCTCGGTGGCGCCGGTGGCGAGCGGGGCGCAGAGCGCCAGCAGGGTGCCGAGGAGCGCGACTCTGAAACGGTGCATGGGGGCTCGTACCTCTGCGGTGCGGGGGTGGGTGGGGGAGTGGCCGCCGTCTGCTCCAGCGCGTTCCGTTCGCTGATGTTGACGCAAACAAGTGGTTGTCCGAGAGTTTCCGAGCGATGTTCGGTTGTGTCAATGGTTTCCGCCAGGTAACCAGAATTTCGCTCAGTGGTGTTGAATCATGTTGGATTCGCGGGACGGGAGTGGCGCGGGGTGCGCTCGGGGCGGCTCGGGGCCGCCCTATCCTGTTGGTTCGTGAGCAAGAACCCAGAGGTGGGAGACAGACCCGTGGCGGACCCCGCACTGCTCGGCCCCCAGCGCCGGACGCTGATCCTCGACCTGGTGCGCCGGACCGGCGCCGTCCGGGTGGCGGAACTGGTGGAGCAGTTCGGCGTCTCCGACATGACGATCCGCCGGGACCTGGACGAGCTGGCCCGGGCCGGCGAGGTGGAGAAGATCTACGGCGGTGCGGTGGCCGCCGGCGCCCGGGCCGAGGAGCCCGGCTTCGAGGCCAAGGCGCAGCGCGCCTCCGGCGCCAAGGCGGCGCTGGCGGCCGCCGCGGCGGCCCTGGTGGAGCCCGGCAGCGTGGTGGCGATCTCCGCCGGTTCGACCGCGTACGCGGTGGCCGGACGGCTGCTGGAGGTGCGCGGGCTGACCGTGGTCACCAACTCGCTGCCGGTCGCCGAACTGCTGCGCGAGCACGAGGCCCGCAACCCCGGCACCGGACCGGCCCTGCTGCTGACCGGCGGCACCCCGACCCCGTCCGCTGCGCTGGTCGGCCCGCTGGCCGACCAGGCGATCCGCTCGCTGTACGTGGACGTGCTGGTGATCGGCGCGCACGGGGTCTCCGAGCGGACCGGGCTGACCACACCCAACCTGGCCGAGGCGCAGACCAACCGGGCGCTGATCGCCGCGGCGGGACGGGTGGTGGCGGTGGCCGACCACAGCAAGTGGGGCGTGGTGGGCCTGAGCGCCTTCGCGGCGCTGAACGAGGTGGACTGCTTCGTCACCGACAGCGGCCTGGACGAGCCGGCCCGCGCCGTGCTCGGTGAGCAGGTGGGCCGGCTGATCGTGGCGGACGCGCCCTGACCCGCCGCCGTCCGGCTCCGGGGGCTCAGCGCGCCGCGGCGAAGGCGGCGGGCCGCACGCGGCGGGAGTCGGCGGACGGGCCCAGCGGGTGCGGCAGTTGGTGGACCCGGCAGCCCAGCTCCTCGAACCGGCGGACGGTGGCGTCCGCGGCCTCGTCGTCCAGCGAGAAGACGAACGGCCCGGGGATCACCACGGCGGAGACCCGTCCTTCCTCGACCGCCTCGAGCAGCGCCTCCAGCGACGTCAGCGGTTCGCGGGAGCGGCGGCCGTTGTCCATGAAGACGGTGGCCTCGCCGAGGCCGGCGGTCAGCGCGTAGCGGCTCAGCACGTCCCAGAAGTCCAGCAGGTAGCCCGCGTCGTAAGGGTAGCAGCGCAGGTAGATGGCGGTGGGGCGGCTTGCCACCGGGCGGGTCCTCGTGTTCATGGCGCTCTCGCCTCCGGGTGGTGCGGGTGGGGCTCGTGCTTCCAGCCAAGGCCGCGAAGGGCGCCGGATCCAGGGCCGGCGGTGCCCAGTTCCGAGCGGGGGCGGCCGGGACATGGGTAGTCGCGGGCCGGTACCTGGGTAGTCGCCGACGCCCCCGGCGATGTGCGGTGGTGTTCGGTCGTGGTGCACATCGGCCGGGCCCACCGGTCTGTCGCCGATCGGCCGGGCCCACCGGTCTGTCGCCGGTCCGCGCCGGGCGGGGGGGCAGTAGCGTGAAGGTACCTTCCAGGCGGGTCAGGAGCGGCAGATGGCAGGCACCGGACGGCACCCCGGCCGGGCGGCGGACCGGCACGGCTTCGCGTTCGTCGGACGCGACGGCGAACTGCGGGAGCTGGTCGCCCTGTTGTCGGCCCGCCCGGCCATCGCCCTGATCCAGGGCGAGGCTGGCGTCGGCAAGACCCGGCTGGCCGCCGAGGCCGCCGAGGCGCTGCGCGCACAGGGCGTCGGCACGGTCACCGGCCGCTGCCACCCGCTGCGCGAACCCCTCGCCTTCGGCCCGGTGATCGACGCGCTCGACACGCTCGGCCCGCTGCTGCCCCCGGATGCCCGGCTCCCCGCCGCCACCGGCGCCCTCGCCCCGCTGCTGCCCGCCCTCGCCGACCGGCTGCCCCCGCCGCCCGAGGCACCCGCCGGCCCCGGCGAACAGCGCCAGGCCGTGCTCCACGCCACCCGCGCCCTGCTCGCCGCGGCCGCCCCCGTCGTGCTGGTCGTCGAGGACGTGCACTGGGCCGACGACGCCACCCGGGAACTCCTCCTGCTGCTGGCCGGCAGCCTGCCCGACGACGTCGGCCTGGTCCTCACCTTCCGCGGTGAGGAGCAGCAGGGCCCGCTGCTCGGGCGGGAGTTCCGCCGCCCCGCCGGCACCGGCCTGCGCGAACCCGTGCTGCACCGGCTGGACGCCCCGGCGCTCGCAGCGCTGGCCGGCTCCGCCCTCGGCGCGGCCCCCGACCGCCAGGTCACCGACGCCCTGTACGAACGCAGCCACGGACTGCCGCTGATCGCCGTGGAGGACCTGATCACCCTCAGTGGTCAGACCGGCGCCGCCCGCAGCCCCGACCTGCTCGGCGTCCCGCGCAGCCTGCGCGAGGTGCTCGCCGCCCGGATCGAACGGCTCACCCCGGACGCCGTCGCCCTGGTGAACGCCGCCGCGGTCCTCGCCCTCCCCGGCCCGGAGGCGCTGCTCGCCGACGCCGCCGGCCTGTCCGCCGACGCCGGCACCGACGCGCTGACCGACGCCCTCGACCGCTCCGTCCTGGTCGAACAGGGCCCGGACAGCTACGGCTTCTCGCACGCCCTGGCCCGCCGCGCCGTCTACGACGCGCTGCCCGGCCCGGTCCGCACCCGGCTGCACCGTCGCGTCCTGCACCTGCTCACCGCGCAGCAGCCGCCACCGCTGGTGCAGATCGCCCACCACACCCGGGCCCTCGGCGACACCGCGCAGTGGCTGGTGCACGCCCGCGCCGCCGCCGACCAGGCGATGGCCGTCGGCGACCTCGGCACCGCCGCCCTGATGCTCCGTCAACTCATCGACCACCCAGGCCTGCCGGCCGAGGACCTCGGCGTCGCCGCCCGCTCGCTCGCCGAGGCCGTCGCCTACACCGCCGAGGGCACCGACACCACCGTCGACGCGCTGCGCCGCATCGTCGACACCCCCGGTCTGGCCCCCGCCGACCGCGGCGAGATCCGCGCCCGGATCGGCAACATCCTGCGCACCCGGCTCGGCGGCTCCCACGGACTGGCCGAACTCGAGCAGTCCGCAGCCGAGTTGGAGGCCGACAACCCGGTCCACGCGGCCAAGACCTTCGCCGTCCTCGCCGCCATGGACTCCGGCGACGCCACCGCCGCCGAACGCCGGGCCTGGATGGACCACGCCCTCGCCATCCTGGACCGGGTGGACGACCCCGAGGCCGCTGCGGTGGTCGGGATCAACCGCATGGTCCTCGTTCCCGACTGCGCCGACCCCGGCATCCCCGCCCTGGTCGCCGCCCTGCCCCGGCACACCGACAGCCCGAAGCTGAAGTTCTGCACCGTCGTCGGCCTGTCCAACGCCGCCGAGACCGCCTTCCTCACCGGTCAGGACCGCCGCACCGGCCCCTGGGCCGCGGAGGCCGCCGCCCTCGCCGAACGCGACGGCCTCAGCCTGATGATGATGTACGTCCGCAGCTACCCGCTGCTCCTCGACTGGGCGGGCGGCCACTGGCAGCGATGGGACGCCGGACTCGCCGACTACCGCGCCGGGTTCCCGGACAGCCCGCTCGCGGACGGCGGACTGCTCGCCGCCGCCCAGGCCGGCATCGACGCCGCCCGCGGCCACACCGCCCGCGCCGTCGAGCGCCACCGGCAGTGCCTGGACACCGACCCCACCGACCTGCTCACCCTGCCGCACGCCGCCGGCCTCGCCCGCCTCCAACTCGCCCAGGGCGAGCCGGAGGAGGCCTGGCGCACGCTCACCCCCGCGGTCCGGCTGCTGCGCCGCCGCGAAGCCTGGCCGTTCGCCAACGACCTGCTGCCCACGGCCGTCGAGACCGCCCTGCTGCGCGGCGACCGGGTCACCGCCGCCGCCCTCGCCGCGGAGCACGCCGCCGGGATCGCCGGCCTGGACTGCCCCGGCGCGGTCGCCGAACAGCACCTGGCTGCCGGCCTGCTCGCCGAACAGGCGGCCGACGCCGCGACCGCCTTCGACCGGGCCCGGGACGCCTGGCAGGCCGTCGGCCGTCCCTACCCCGCGGCGCTCGCCGGCGAACGCGCCGCGCTGGCCCGGCCCGCCGACGAGGCGGCCGCCGGGCTCACCGCCGCCATCGAGGTCCTCGACCGGCTCGGCGCGGTCAGCGACGCCTCCCGCTGCCGCCGCCACCTGCGCACCCACGAGTCCGCCGCCGTCCCCCGCGCGCCCCGCGACCCCGCCGACACCCTCTCGCCGCGCGAACGCCAGGTGGCCGGACTGCTCGCCGAGGGCGCCAGCAACAAGGAGATCGCCGCCGCGCTCTACCTCTCCGAGCGGACCGCCGAACACCACGTCGCCGCAGTGCTGCGCAAGCTCGGCACCACCCGCAAGTCCCTTCGTGACAAAGCGAGTTGACCGCACGCCCGGCGGGTATCGACCCGAAGGGGGCGGGGCCGGGCCGAGGGGGAACCGTGCTGCGGAGGATCGTGTGCGTGCTGGGCGCGCTGGTGGCGGCGGGCCTCTCCGCCTTCCTGATGGTGCTGGTGGTGAAGTACGGCCAGGTCTGGGCCTACTTCCTGATCATCCTGGTCGCGCCGTGGTCGGTCTTCCTGCTCCTCCTGGGCTTCATGGACGACGACGGCGACGCGGGCAACGACATCCCGGGCGGCGACGGGGGCGTCGGGCTCGGCCTGTGACGGACCGTCAGTGCTGTGAGCGCGGGTCACAGGACGAACGCCTGCCCGGCCGCCGTCCGGTCCGCCGGTCGGAGGGTGGGTCAGCCCGGGTACTTGGTGCCGCCGTTGAAGTCGGCGGTGAAGGTGGTCTCGATGCCGGTGAGGACGCCGGGGTCGGTGACGATCAGGCCGAGTTCGCGGTTGTGGTTGAGGGAGTTGTCGGAGAAGTTCTCCGAGCCGGCGAAGACCTTGGCGGTGGCGGTGCCGTAGTCGGCGACGATGGTCTTGGCGTGGACGTAGAGGCCGGTGGTGCCGTTGTAGGTGACGACCTTGCCGCCCGCGCCGACCACGGCGGAGAAGGAGCTGCCGTAGCTGGAGGGGTTCATGCCGACCACGCGGACGGCGACGCCGCGCCTCGCCGCGGCGACGACCGCGTTGACCAGCGCGGTGTCGCCGAACTCCAACTGCTCGACGTCGAGCGAGTGCTGGGCGCCGTTGATCAGGGCGAGCAGGCGGGTCTGCGAGTCGGTGGGGGACCAGACCAGGTTGTCGCCGTCCGGCGGGGTGATCGAGGTCTTGGCGTAGTCGGCGTTGAAGACCTGCTCGATCGCGGCCACGTCGGCGGCGTCCGCGTCGAAGACGCCGAAGTCGCGGTCGTTGGCGTAGTAGGTGGAGTCGAGGTTGCCGGTCATCACCAGGGACTTGGCGCCGTCCACGGTGATCGTCTTCTGGTGGGTGTAGACGAACGACGAGGAGGAGTACACCACGCCCGCGCCGCCCGAGCGGAGGGCGTTGAAGGCGGAGGAGTTCACCGAGGTGTGCGCGCCGTCCAGGATCACCCGGACCTTGACGCCGGCCTTCTGACGGTTCACCAGCGCGGTGACCGCGGTGGTGTCCCGCAGCTCGTACATGGTGACGTCGACGCTGCGGGTGGCGGTGTTGATGAAGTCGTAGACGGCGGTGTGGCTCTGGTCCGGGAAGACCAGCAGCGCGTAGGCGCCCGCGGCGTGGGCCGGGACGGCGGTCAGCGCGGTCGCGGCGGCGGTGGCCGTGGCGGTGAGCAGGAGGGCGGCACGGCGCGCGAGGGTGCTGGGCATCGGGGATTCTCCCTGCGGTGACGTGGTGCACGGCACCGGCTCCCGGACGGGGGAGCCGGCCTGGGCGGAGCAGCTGAGCACGGTGCGAAGGAGCCCTGGGAGTGTGGCAGTGCCATGGTTTACGCGCATAGACGCCGGAGATGGCGCGTACATGAACCGAAGGCGGTGAACGGGCGCACCCACCCGACGCCCGCTCAAGTAGGCTGGCCGCCGCCGGAGCGAGGGGCGGCGTCGACGGCGCGCCCCCGCAGCGCCACGGGGACCGGCGAACGGGGACGACGAAGAGGAACAGTGCACGTGGACACCGGCGCACTCACCGGTCTGCGGACTGCCGGGGACCTCCCGGACGCCGACGCCCCGTCAGCCGCGGGCTGGCGGTACGTGGTCGACCAGGGCTACGACCCGGCGGGCCGGGTGCCCGGCCACGCCGTCCAGGGCGGCTGGCCGCCCGGACCGGACGCCCCCTACCGGCCCAACCCCGGCCACGGCCGGCCGCCGAGGGCCTCCGCCGCGACGGCCTCCGCGGCCGTCACCCCCGCCCCGCTGCCGCCGCTCGGCGCCGGCCGCCGCCCCGCCGCCCGGGCCCTGCTGTCCTGGCTGGACGACGAACGCGCGCCCCGGCTGTGCCGGGTGACGGGCTCCTCCGGCAGCGGCCGTACCCACCTGCTGACCTGGCTCGCCGCCGCCTGCCCGCCGGACCACCCGCGGCCCGGCCGCCGGGTGCACGCCCTGCTGGACGCCGAGGGCCTGACGGTCCGTTCGGCCACCGCCCGGCTCGCCGACCTGCTCGGCGTCTTCGCCCGCGAACCGGCCGACCTGCTCACCGCCCTGCAGGACGGCCAGCCCCGGGTGGTGGTGGTCACCGACCTCGACCGGGCCGGCAACGCCCAACTGCCCGGCACGGCCGCGCGGATCGCCCGCGAGCTGCTCGCCCCGCTGCTCGCCCTGCCCTGGCTGCTCCTGCTGGTCGACACCGCCCACGAACCCGCCGCCCGCGCGCTCACCACGGCCGCCCCGGCCGGCGCGGTGCTCGACCTGGACGAGCCGCAGTGGACCGACCCCGGCCAGTTCGCCGCCTGGTGCGCCCAGCTGGCGGGCCGTCAGGTCGACCCGGCCGCCGTCCACCCCAGCCCCGGCCTGGCGCTGCTCGCCGCCCGCATCCCCCCGACCGTCCCGCTGCCCCGGCTGCCCGCCGGGACCCCCGTCGGCGAACGGGCCGGCGCCCTGGCCGCCACCTGGTGGGCCGCCGTGCCGCCCGCCGAACGCGCCGCCCTGCAGGCGCTGCACGCCGCCGAGGCGCCCGTCAGCACCGAGCTGTGGGCCACGCTGCCCGGGGCGGGCGGCCCGGCCGCCGTACACGCCGCCGCCGAGCTGCTGCCGCCGCCCGCCGTGGTGGGTCGCCGGCGGCTGCGCCCGGAGGTACTCGCCCGGCAGGTCGCCGCCGACACGCCGCCGGTCGACCACCCGGGGCTGATGTGGGAGATCGCGGGCGGCATACCCTCCGGCCCCGGCGGCCGACCCGATCTCGCCGCGGCCGACCCGGAGCGGCTCGCGCTGCTCGTCCAGCACGCGGCCGCCGCCGACCCGGCCTCCCCGCTGCTGGACGACCCCGACGTCCTGCTGCACGCCGAACCGGCCGCCGTCACCGCGGCCTTCGAGCGCGCCCACGCGGCCGGCGCCCCGGTCACCGCGCTCGCCGCGGCCTGGCAGCTCGCCGCCCCCGACCGCACCGCCCTCGCCCACCCCGCCGAACGGGCCGGCGCGCTGCACGCCTGGCTGGTCGGCCGCGAACCCGCGGCCGCCGCGCACTGCGCCGCCGTCGCCGGACCGTACTGGCGCACCCACTGGAGCCGCCCCGCCGCCGGACCCGCGCTGATCGCGCTCGGCCGCGGCCCGCTCACCGGACAGCTGCTGCTCGCCGCCGACGGACGGCTCGGCCTGCTCGACCCGGCGACCGGTCAGGAAAGGGCCGTGCCACTGCCGCTGACGGACCGTTCGGCCGTCGCGCTGGCCTGCGCGGGCGACGGCGGCGCACTGCACCTCTCACCGGCCGGACCGGTCTCCGTGCTGCCGCTCGGCGGACCGATCGGCGCGCCCTCCTCCGCCGCCGTCGCCCTCCCGCCGGTCACCGCGCTCGCCACCCTCGACGACGCGCTCGCCCACGGCACGGCCGACGGCCGCACCGGCTGCCGCCTGCTCGCCGAGGACACCGCCCACGAACCCGAACAGCCGCTGCACGACGGGCCGGTCACGGCGATCGCCCTGGCCGAGGTCGACGGCGGCACCCTGGTGGTCAGCGGCGGCGCGGAAGGCCGCGTGCACTCCTGGATGCCGGCGCGCGCCCCGCTGCCCGAGCCGATCGACGCCCGCCCGTACTCCGTCACCGCCCTCGCCGTCTCCGCCACCCCCGCCGGCCTGCTGCTCGCCGCCGCCTGGTCGGACGGCCTGCTGCGCCTGCGCCGCTGGGGCGCCGCCGCCACCGCACTCGACCTCCGCCTCGGCAACCCCGCCACCGCGCTCGCCGTCACCCCCGACGGCCTGGTGCTCGCGGCCCTCCCGGAGGCCCTGCTCGCCCTCACCTTGGAGTAGCCCGGCACACCGGTTCCGACGTCGTTCGGCGGTAGCGCCGGCCATGGCGCGTTGAAAGTCGCCCCCGGACCCGCCACCTTCAACAAACATCGAGGAATCTCACCATTTCCGGTGCCATATCGATCGAGTTTGATCACCGGGAGGACATCGGGCGTCAATGGGGCCGCCGGTTCTATCCCTCCACGTTGACGAAACTGACTGGAAATGAGGAACCGATGCCTGAGTACCGTGGCGGGGTCGATCTTGTGGAGATGGAGTGCGCGGCCCTCGCCGGGCTGCCCGCGGCCGAGCGGCTGACCGAACTCGAACGCCTCTGCCGGCGCACCGAGAAGATTCTCGGCCGGGCCGTCCTGGACACCGCCTCCGAGGTCTACGAGCAGGGCGACGACGCGGCCCTGCGCCGCTCGCCCTACGCCTACGGCTACCTGCGGCGCACCCTCGGCTTCCGCGGCGATCACCGGACGGACGGCTGACCGGTGTACACCTACCTGTGCCGGACCCGCTGGGGCGACATGGACGCCTTCGGGCACGTCAACAACCTGAAGGTGCTGCAGTACGTGCAGGAGGCGGTCTACTGCCTGCTGTACGACGACACCGGGGGCCAGGACCTGTTCGAGGACGGCTTCATGATCGCCCGTCATGAGATCGACTACCGGGCGCCGCTGTACCACTGCCCCACCCCGCTGCCCGTGCAGATCTGGGTGGAGCGCCTCGGCCGGTCCTCGATCAGCACCAACTGCGAGGCCCGCCGCCGCGGACACGTGGTCTTCCAGGCCCGGACGGTCACGGTGGCGACCGACGCCGAGACCAGGCGCAGCCGCCCGCTGCGCGAGCCGGAACGGCAGCACCTCAGCCGGTACCGGGTGCGCTCCACCACCCTGACCGCCCCCGGCGGCCGCGGCCCGGGCACACCCGCCACCCGCACCCCGGCGGCACCGGCCGCGCGCTCCTCGGCCGCGCCCGCCGGCCGGCCGCCGCGCGCGGGTTTCAACACCGGCACGACTTCAACCGGAGTCGGCAACGCCCTGCCGGGACACCGGCGGTGACCCGCCCATACTGCTGGGCGGGAGGCCGCGCATCCGGCCTCCGACCGGGCCGGCTTCTGCGGTGGGTGGCCGGGCCGCGGTGGGCGGCGGCGGCACGGGATCCGTCCCGGCGGACGGGTCGGCGGGAACCACCAGGGCGTAGTAGGAGGGGTCGTTCATAGCGGAAGTGATCACCAGCCGGCCCGCCCGGCCACACCCGCGGACGGCCCCGCTCACCCCCGCGCGCGGCCGGGCTCCGGGCTACCCGCCCAGCCGCGCGAACCGGCCCTCCAGCCGGGCCAGTTGCAGGGAGGTGGCGGGCGAGCGCAGGGCCTCGTGGCGCTCCCGGAAGGTCGCGTGGGCCCGCCTCGCCTGGTGGATGTTGCCCGCGTCCAGCTCCAGGTGGGCCAGCTGCAGCAGCGACACCCCGATGGTGCGGTGCTCGCCCTGCGGCCGGGCCCGCAGCGAGGCCCGCAGGTACGACAGCGCCGACTCGGTGGCCCGCAGCGCCTGGTGGACCTGCGCGGTCTGGTACAGCAGGGCCGGCTCCGGGTACCGGTGCGGGCCGCCCTCGCTCGCCGCCCGGCCCGCCCACTGCTGCGCCCCGTCCAACCGGCGCATCGCCTCCCCGGCCTGCCGCAACCGGGCCGCCGCCACCGCCTGCTGCGCCAGCACGAACGCCCGTACCCCCGGCGCCGCGGCGCCCGGCAGGTGCTCGGCCGCCGCGTCCGCCAGCCGCGACGCGTACGCCTGGTGCCCCAGCGCCCCGGCCTGCGTGCTCTGGTCCCGCAGCGCCATCGACTCGGCCTGCCCGTCCTGTGCCTCCGCCGCCATCCGGTACGCCAGACGGTAGTGCCGCTGCGCCTCCCCGTGCCGGTTGTCGTCGGTGTAGGTGCGGCCCACCAGGCGCACCAACTGGGAGGCCGCGCTGAGCAGTTCGCGGTGCCGGAGGTCCGCGGCGGGTGACCGCAGCCAGGGCAGCACCTGGTCGCGCAGGTAGCCCAGCAGCAGCCCGCGGGCGATCGCCCCGCCGTACGCGTCGTAGTGCCGGGCCGCGAAGGCGGTCATCTCCCGGACCGCCTCCACCTGCCGCGCGCCGACCCGCTCCGCGCCCGCCCGGTCCATGCTCGGCCGGTCCATGGTCGGTCGGTCCGCGGTCGGCCGGGCCGCAGGCGCGGGTGCCGTGACCGGTGGACGATGGAACGGGCCGGTGCGGCACGGGAGTTGCGGCTCGGGTGCGGGCAGCCGCGGGGACGGCAGCAGGCGCACCTGGAAGAGAGGGGACGCGGACGTGTCGTCGTCCGGAGGGGCGGACTCGGGCCAGGAGTGCCACTGCCGCAGCCCGGCCACCGGATCGGTCGGCTCCGACTCCTCCGCGGAAAGGGCCCGCACGGGCGGACGCAGGCCGAGTTCGACCAGGCTGACCGGTCGCCCCAGCCGGCGGGCGAACGCCTCCTCCAGCAACTGGGGCCCGGGCGGCCGCGGCTGAGTGCCCGACAGCCAGTGCGCCACGGTCGTCCGGTCGTAGCCCACGCTCAGACCGCTCTCCCGGGCCACCTTCTGCAGGGCCGCGGCGAGGGCCGGCCCGTTCCATCCCGCCTCCGCCATGCAGCGGCGCAGCGCGGGATTCGGTCCACGGGCGTGTGCCATATTCAGATCTCCTCGTGCGGACCTTTCGACGTGGCGGTCCCAGAATAACCGGCGGCGAAGGCGGTGAAAGCCCGCTTTCCGGAAACCCCGGCTGTTCAACGCGGGAGGAGGGAAACCGATGCTGTTCGGTGGCGAAGGAGTGAGGGAGGGTAAAGCAGAGTCAAAGCCGGGTGGTGAAAGGTGATTGTCAGCTCGGCAGTCCCTCCGGCCCGGGGAGCGGTCGGTCGGGGCGGTGCTCGGGGCGGTGGTCGAGGAGGCGGCGAAGCAGGGTGTCGGTGTCGAGGTAGTGGTGCTCGAAGCCGGGCGGGACGAGCCGCTCCGTCAGCCGCAGGAAGTCGCGGACCGGTTCGACGGGCGTGCGCAGCACCGCGGTGTGGCCCGGGGTGGAGAGCGCGATGGCGACCAGTTCCGGGTCGGCCAGCGAGCGCCGGATGGTGACGTCGCCGATCCCGGCCCAGCCGTCCAGCCCGGCGGACAGCAGGTCGCGGGCGAACAGCCAGGTGATCGGGTCGTCCAGGTCGGCGTGGCAGTCCAGGTGCACGGCGTACGGGTCGGCGCGGTGGTAGCGCAGCCGTGCCGGGACGGAGACCTGCAGGCCCGGACAGGGCTCCACGACGACGTCCAGCAGCAGCACGCAGTCCGCGTCACCGGCCCGGTCGAGCCGGTCGTGCGGGGTGTTCGACCAGTTCACCGGGACTCCTCCCGCGGTCGCACGATGCTCGGCCGCGCACCGGCCGCCGGCTTGCCGGGCGGTCGATCGCCCGGGGGCCGTTCGCCTGGCGGTCGTTCGGGTCGGGCGGGCTCGGCTCGGATGGCGTCGGATCGGACGGGGTCGGCTCGGACCGGTTCGGCTCGGACCGGTTCGGGTCGAGTCGGTTCGGACGGCGGCTGGAAGGAGAACCGGGGCAGCGCGACCAGTCGGGACCACTCCTGGTCCTGCCGGCCGGGCACGGTACGCCCCGCCTGGTGCCAGATGGTCACCAGTCGGGCGTAAATCGGGGCTTGCTGAATCGTTTCGTCTCTTACGCCCGTCAGGGCCCTTGGGTCGGCACTCACGTCCGGGGATAACGACCGAAACCCGGGGTGGTCACGCCACTTGCACCCGTGGGTGCGAGCGGAGTCGGCGAGGGCGGCCGGGTCCGGGTGCCCGGTCGATGCCGCGGCGGGTGCGAAAACGGCTCGCGGGAGGGTCCGGGGCCGGGCAGGATGTCCGGCCGTGACGGACGAGGACGACGACTTTCGGTACGCGCCGGTGGACACCCTGCCAGGGCTGATCCAGCGCGGGCGCGGGTTGGGGGCGGTGTGGGCGGAGCGCGAGCCTGCGGCGGCCGCTGCGGTGGCGCTGGCCTGTGTCCGGCGGGACACCAGGTGGGACTGGCAGGTCGATGACCGGCACGGCTACCTGGCCGGGCTGCTCGACCGCTCGGCGGTACCGCTGGAGCCGCTGCTGGAACAGCTGGCGGGCGACCAGGAGGAGTGCGAACGAGGGTTCCGTGTACTGGAGTTGCTCGCCCTGCGCGGGTCGGTCGAGGCCCGCGAGGCCCTGCGTGACCACGTCCGGCACGGTCCGTGGTGGCAGGACGTCCTGTGCTCGCTCGCCGACTGCTGGCCGCCCGAGTGGTGGGACGACCTGGCCGAGGACGCGGTCCGCCGTCTGGACGGCGGGCGGCCGGAGTGGCCGAACAGCCGGCCGTGGCTGCGCTGGCGGCAGGCGCTCGCGCCGGAGAGCCGGACCGCCCTGCGCCGCCACCGTCACCGGATCGGCCCGACCGACGCCGAAC
The DNA here is from genome assembly GCF_053595195.1 of Kitasatospora sp. NPDC002522. Classification (NCBI taxonomy): domain Bacteria; kingdom Bacillati; phylum Actinomycetota; class Actinomycetes; order Kitasatosporales; family Streptomycetaceae; genus Kitasatospora; species Kitasatospora sp. NPDC002522. Next base: position 184,670 of record NZ_JBSFXE010000005.1, on the reverse strand, counting down.
TGATCGCCGTCCTGAGGGACGCCGATGCCTCGCGGGCCGAGCGGGGCGCCGCCGTGGTGACCCTCGCCGGCCGTCCCGGGGTGAGCGAACTGATCCCCCTGGTACCGGACTTGGCATCGGCGGACGGGCAGCGGCCGCTGCCGCTGCTCGGCCGGGCGGTGGAGCGGGTGGGGGCGCCCGCGCTGGCCGCCGCGCGCGAGTGGGCCGCGGACGACCGGCCGTGGCTGGCGTGGCTCGGCCTCGGGGTGCTGGCCCGGCACGGGGAGCGGGAGGACCTGCCCCGACTGCTGCGGGAGTTGGAGCGCTGCTGGGGCGAACGCCGGTGGTGCGGGCCCGATCTGCTGGCGGACGGGCTGGGGCGGTTCGGTGCGGCGGCGGGTGAGGCGGAGGCGGTGCTCGGCCGGTACTGGCTGCACACCCCGCACTCGTACGAACGGCCCTCGTACCTGCGGGCGTTGGTGGCGATCCGGCCGGGCGCGGTGGACGCGCTGCTGTACGAGTCGCTGTGGGACTGCGAGCCGGCCGCCCGGCTGCTGGCGGTGGAACGGGCCCCGGACGGGACCGAACTGCGCCGCCGGCTGTCCGAGTTGCGGGACGACCCGGCGGAGCAGGCCGAGGTCCGGGCGGCCGCGGCGGCGCGACTGGGCTGACGCCCGTGGTGAACGCCGACCGGGCAGCCACGGCTGGAGGCCGTGGCTGCCCGGTGGGTGGGGGTCAGCGGGTCAGAACTGGGTGGTGATGGTCACGCCGCTGAAGTCGGTCGCGGCGTAGAGGCTGAGGTAGCGGTAGCCGGCCGTGGGGTTGGTGACCGTGATGGTCTGGGTGGTGGTGCCGGGGGTGGTGGAGGAGGCGGTGAAGGCGCTGGGGGAGGCCCAGGTGCTGTCGTTGTAGTAGAGGTACGCGGTGCCGGTGCCGCCGCTGGCGGTGATCTTCAGGGTGGTGGTGCCGGCCGGCAGGTAGACGTACAGGTAGTCGAGGTTGCCGGCGGTGCGGGCGCGGCCGGTGCGGGAGCAGTTCTGGCCCATCGCGTCGGTGCGCTGGTCGGTGCAGGTCGGCAGCGTGGTGCCGGCGCCGACGGCGACGGTCACCGAGGCCGGGGTGGCGGTGGAGCGGCCGTTGGCGTCGGTCACGGTCAGGGCGACGGTGTAGGTGCCCGCGTTCGCGTAGGTGTGGGTCGGGTTCTGCACGTCCGCGGAGGTGCCGTCGCCGAAGGTCCAGTGCCAGGAGGTGATCGGCGCCGGGCTGTTGGTGACCACCGAGCGGTCGGTGAGGGTGACGGTCGGGCCGCTGACGGACTGGGTGAAGAGCGCGGTCGGGCCGGTGGCGTAGCAGGCACCCGAGGCGCAGGCGCTCAGCCAGGCGTCGAAGTCGGCGTCGTACGAGGTGCCGAGGCCGTTGTAGACCGCGTAGCCGCCCTGGTAGTCACCGGTGCGGAAGTGGCCGAGCATGGCGTAGACGTCCGCCGGGTGCTTCTCGACCATGTACCGGACCGCCATGTATCCCCACGGGTAGACCCGGTTGGAGTCCGAGTTGGAGTAGGTGTTCTGGAAGATCGTGCTGAGCTTGTAGGTGTGCTTGCCGGCCTCGGTCATCGCCTGGGTGTCGGTGACGCCGCGGTAGGTGTACGACTGGTACTCGGCGACGCCCTCGATCCACCAGATGTCCGGGACGGACGTCTCGGCGCCGAAGTTGCCCTTCATGTCGTAGATGTTGTCCAGGTAGTGCGTGTACTCGTGGTTGAGGTTCCACACGTTGCCCGGGAAGTCGTCGTTCCAGGACTTCTGGTACATCACGCAGACCGGCTGGTTGTTCGGGTCGGTGACGTCCATGACGGTCTGGCCGCCGTTGTCCGTCGAGTTGCCGTAGATCGCCCAGGAGTACGTCTGGTAGTCGGCGGCGGAGGCGAAGACCGGCATGATGACGGTCTTGCCGTACTGGTTCGGGACCGGACCGGTGTCCTTCACCAGGTTGTGGAAGAAGCCGTCCTCGCCGCGCAGGCTCGCGCAGACCGGCTGCAGCTGAGCGACCGTCAGGGCCTGGGCGCGCAGCGTGCGGTTGTCGCAGACCAGCACGTTCGGCAGCACGGTGTCCGCCAGCTTGGTCGGCAGGTCGCAGATGCCGTAGTACGAACACTGCGCCCGGTCGTAGGAGTTGGCGTTGTACGCCACGTGCACGTAGAGCGGGCCGGTGGTGCCGAGGATCGCGGTGGTGTCCAGGACCTGCTTCACCAGCGGCTTGGCCACGCTCTCGATCGCGGTGCTGTCGCCGGCCATCCGGGCCAGGTCGTTGCCCGCGTTGACGTCCAGGAAGGCGTTGGCGGTGCCGAGCAGGTCCTTGTGGTTCTGCACGAACCCGGCCAGCGCGCCGACCAGGCTGGTGTCGGCGCCGACCGCGTTGATGAAGTCGCTGTTCCAGTTCGCGCGCCACAGCGGCGCGAACAGCAGCGCGTTCACCGAGTCCACCATCCGCGGGGACGCGTTGTAGCCGTTGTTGTACCCGTTCAGCAGCTGCTTGTAGACGTTCAGGTAGCCGGCCTGGACGTTGGCGCTGTCGGTGAGGATCACCACGTCGTACAGCACGACGCCGTTGGCGTCGTTGACGTCGGTCCAGTGGCTGCCCGCGAAGAACCGGTCCAGGCCCGCCTTGGTGGCGGCGGTCAGCGAGGAGTCGTACGGGCCGACCGCGCCCGCGTTGTAGGACTGGACGTAGTAGCCGGCCCGCAGGAACTGCACCAGCTGCAGGATGCCGGCGGAGTTGGTGCCGTCGTAGCCGGCCGCCAGGTCCTTGAAGGCGCCCGCGACGGTCAGCATGTTGGCCTGCTTGAAGATCGCGCCGGCGTCGCTGCCGGTCACGTTGAACAGCGTCTTCACGCAGGTGGTGGTGGAGCCCTCGACGAAGGCCACCAGGTCGGCACCGGAGCGGCTGCCGAAGTCGGCGGCGGTGCAGGTCTGGGCGGCCGCGGCGAGTGTCCCCGCGGCGCCGCTCGCCGAACCGGTGGCGCCCTTGGCCGACTTGGCGACCGGCTGGGCGGGGAGGGCCTGGTACGGCCGGGGCGTGGTCTGCACGGCGGTGCCGGCGGGCTGGCCCGCCACCACCTGGTTGAGCAGGGCAGGCGGCAGCGGGGCGGCGACCGGGGTGAGCGTGTCGGGCGCGGCCGCGACGATCGGGCCGAGCGGCTTGGGGGCGGTGTCCGCGACGGCGGCGCCGACCCGGGCCTTGCCGGCGGCCGGCGCCGGGGCGGCGGAGGCCGGGACGGCCGGCAGCAGGGCGGCGACCGTGGCACAGCCGGCCAGCAGGCCGGCCGTCAGGGTGGGAAGGGGTATGCGCAGGCGCACTGCTTCTCCTGTGGGGGAGTTCACTGGGCATCAGCTGGGGGGTGACGCGAGTGCATCCTGGCATCGGGCGGGGCGTCAGAACAATGTCACAGGTCATATGACATTGCACTGGGGTGGCATAACACGATTGGGGAGGGGTTGGTGAGGTGAACGGACGGGGTGCCGGCCCGGACCTCAGGGGCGCGGTGGACGGAAGCTGCGCGCGGCCCAACTGTGCAGGTGGGGAGCCTCGGCGGCGAGGTCGCGGTGGGCGGCGGTGGCGGCGGCGACCAGGGTGTCGGCGAGGGCCGGGCTGACCGCGGTGCGCCGCCAGAGCAGCGCGTGGCGCAACCACAGCGGGCTGCCGAGCAGTGGCTTCAACACCGCTCCGTACGCGGGTGCGGTGCTCGCCGGGACCAGCGCGACGCCCAGGCCGGCCGCCACCAGGTCCAGCAACTCGCGCCGTCCGCAGCGGACTTCGTTGACCTGGGCGGGCGCGAAGGAGGCCGCCGTGCAGGCCGCCCGGAACAGCGCGGGCCAGGTGGGCCCGTCCAAGGTGGGGAGCAGCCAGGCCTCGGCGGCCAGGTCGGGCAGGGTCAACTCGGCGTGGTGGCGCAGCGGGTGGACGGCCGGGAGTGCGACGAAGGCCGGCTCGGTGGCGATGCCGCGAAGCCCGAAGTCGGGCGAGGGGCGGAGCTGGGCGCCGGGGTGGTCGAGGGCGAGGACGAGATCGGGCTGGGCGGGCTGCGGCGCGCCGGGGGATGGGGCGGGCGGGAGGTGGGGGGAGAGGGTGAAGCGGAGGTCGGGGCGGAGCTGGCGGGCCCTGGTGAGCAGGCCGGGCAGCAGGGCGGGGCTGGTCGCGGCGACCCGGAGATCACGGTGGGGGTGGTCGTCGCCCGCGCAGGCCGGGCCCTGGGCGAGCCGATCGACCCGGGCGAGGACCTCGCGGGCGGCGGCCAGGACCTCGGCGCCGAAGGTCGTGGGCACCACGCCGGAGGCCGTGCGATCGAACACGGACGCGCCCAGGTGGCGCTCGATGCGCCGCAGTTGGGTGCTGGTGGCGGGCTGGGACGCGCCGATGGTGGCCGCGGCCCGGCCCACGCTGCCGGTGTCGGCGATCGCGCAGAGCACCCGCAGGTGTCGCAGCTCCAGGTCCATGCGCCCTCCCTCGCGTGCAGCCGCGGCCCGCCCTGGCGGTGGCGAGGGGGAGCTGTGCAATTTCACACGCAACATGTCAGATGGTGTCGCTCACCTTCGCTGCGCGAGCGTGGCACGTCAAGAGCGAGGGTGAGGGTGGGGGGCGGCGCGGGCGCGTGGGTGTGGGGCGGGGAGGGGTGCTGCGCGAGGGTGGCACGTCAAGAGCGAGGGTGAGGGTGGGGGGCGGCGTGGGCGCGTGGGTGTGGGGCGGGGAGGGGTGCGCTGCGCGAGGGTGGCGGGTCGAGAGTGAGGGTGAGGGTGGGGGGGGGCGGCGTGGGCGCGTGGGTGTGGGGCGGGGGAGGGTGCGCTGCGCGAGGGTGGCGGGTCGAGAGTGAGGGTGAGGGTGGGGGGCGGCGTGGGCGCGCGGGTGCGGGGCGGGGAGGGTGCGCTGCGCGAGGGTGGCGGGTCCCGGGCGGGGGCGCGTGGGTGTGGGGTGCGATTTGCGACCGGTGAGGCGGTGGTCCGGGTGGCCGGTCAGGCCGCCGTGCGCGGCGTGGGTGACCACCAGTTCGGGCGGGCGACGAGGCCCTCGGGGCGGCCGACGGCACCCTGTGGGCCCGGACCCAGCTCGTGCAGCGCATCGGTGAGGTCGCCCACCCGGGGGCGCCGTTGGCTCAGCTCGCGGTGGCCATGGTGGTGGCTGCCCCGGCCGGGGTGTGCCGGGCGGGCGGGCCGTCGGCGGCTGGCGACTCGTCGTCGTCGCGGGCGGACCGCCTGCCGCGGGTGGGGTGCGGGCGCACTCTCCTGCGGCGGCGGCCGACGGTCCGTCATCGCGCGATGGGCGCCGGGTCTACTCGAAGCTGACCGAGGCCAGCTTCGACTGGAACACCTCGGCGTGGCCGGCCACCGTCTCGGCGTGCTCGTGCATCATCCGGGCGTGGTCGTCCAGCAGGTCCGGGTCGATCATGAAGCCGCTGCCGCCGCCCGAGCCGCCGCTCACCCCGAGCGCGGACTCGGCGGCCTGGAAGACCAGGCCGGAGACGGCGTTGGCGACGGTGTCGATCAGCGGGCCGATCGCCGCCTCGATCACCTGGCCGATGATGTACTGCTCCAGCTGCTGCTCGAGGTAGTTGATCAGCCGCTTGGCGGCCTCCTCGATCAGCGCCACGGCAGCCTCGGCGATGCCGAAGGTGGCCACCGCCGCGGCCTGGTCGGCGACGAACGCCGCGGCCAGCGCGATGAGTTCGCCGATCGTCTCCATCTTCATCGCGATGATCACGTCGGAGGCGATCTCCAGCGCCTGCGCCACCACGTGGCAGGCCTGCACCAGCTGGTTCAGGTGGCTGTCCGAGATGTTCGCCCACTTGGCCAGCAGCGCCTCGTAGGACGCGCCCTGGTACGCCTCGCCGAGCCGCTGGATGGTGTCCGTCGACTGCTGGTGCGCCGACTCGACGTTCTCCGCGAACTCCTTGACGTGCGAAGCGAACTCGCGCACGGAATCCTCGTTCACGCTCGGCCAGTTGATGCCGATGATGGACAGGAACGACACGACCTCGCCGGGCAGTTCGATCGCCATGGTGCCTCCCCGTTGGGACCTGGTGGCTCGCACGGTAGCGCCAACCCGGGTCCGGAGGCGGCGATTTGAACGAAGCTTGGTGATCCGGTCGCGAATCCCTCCGGCGGCCGGCCGGGCGGGGTGATGTTGGTCACGCTGTGTGCACCGTCGAGGGCGTCCGACGGGCCGTCAGATCGGGCCGCGGAGTGCGGCGGAGGCGGGCAGCCGTCTTCGCGGTGTGGCGGGCGTCACGCCGAACGGGGCCCGCGGGGGCGTACCACCGCTGGTCAGCGGGGGGACCGCCCGGTTGATCGCGGGCGGCCAAAGCTAGCATGGGAGCGCCTTAGCTCGGCCTACCCTCGAAAGTTGAACTTGTGACTGTCAATGACGACGTGTTCACGGACTGGATGAACCGCGAGGAGATCGCGGAGTCGATGATCCCGATCATCGGGCGGCTGCACCGCGAGCGGGACGTGAACGTCCTGCTGCACAGCCGTTCCCTGGTGAACAAGTCGGTGGTCAGCATCCTGAAGACGCACCGCTTCGCCCGCCAGATCGCCGGCGAGGAGCTCTCGGTCACCGAGACCATGCCGTTCCTCCAGGCCCTCACCACGCTCGACCTCGGTCCCTCGCAGATCGACCTCGGCATGCTGGCCGCCACCTACCGTGCGGACGACCGCGGCCTCACCGTCGAGCAGTTCACCGCCGAGGCGGTGGTCGGGGCGACCGGCGAGCACAAGCTGGAGCGCCAGGCCCCGCGCGACGTGGTGCTGTACGGCTTCGGCCGGATCGGCCGCCTGCTGGCCCGCCTCCTGGTGGAGAAGGCCGGCTCGGGCAACGGCCTGCGGCTGCGCGCCATCGTGGTCCGCAACAGCGGCGGCGAGGACCTGGTCAAGCGCGCCTCGCTGCTGCGCCGCGACTCCATCCACGGGCAGTTCCAGGGCTCGATCACCGTGGACGAGGCGAACAGCACCATCGTCGCCAACGGCAACGCGATCAAGGTGATCTACTCCAACGACCCCAGCGAGGTGGACTACACCGCCTACGGGATCAAGGACGCGATCCTGGTCGACAACACCGGCCGCTGGCGCGACCGCGAGGGCCTGTCCAAGCACCTGCGGCCGGGCATCGCCAAGGTCGTGCTGACCGCGCCGGGCAAGGGCGACGTCCCGAACATCGTGCACGGCGTCAACCACGACACCGTCAAGCCGGACGAGCAGATCATCTCCTGCGCCTCCTGCACCACCAACGCGATCGTGCCGCCGCTGAAGGCGATGGCCGACGAGTACGGCGTGCTGCGCGGCCACGTGGAGACCGTCCACTCGTTCACCAACGACCAGAACCTGCTGGACAACTACCACAAGGCCGACCGCCGCGGCCGCTCCGCGCCGCTGAACATGGTGATCACCGAGACCGGTGCCGCCTCCGCGGTCGCCAAGGCGCTGCCGGACCTGCAGGCGAAGATCACCGGCAGCTCGATCCGCGTCCCGGTGCCGGACGTCTCGATCGCCATCCTCAACCTGCAGCTGGCCCGCGAGACCACCCGCGAGGACGTCCTCGACCACCTGCGGGACGTCTCGCTGACCTCCCCGCTGAAGCGGCAGATCGACTTCATCGACTCGCCCGACGCGGTCTCCAGCGACTTCATCGGCTCCCGCCACGCCTCGATCGTCGACGCGGGCGCCACCAAGGTCGAGGGCGACAACGCGATCCTCTACCTGTGGTACGACAACGAGTTCGGCTACTCGTGCCAGGTGATCCGGGTCGTCCAGCACGTCTCGGGCGTCGAGTACCCGACCTTCCCGCGCCCGGCGGTCTGATCCGTTCGGAACCCTGGTGGAACCCCGGCCGGCCTGCGTGCCCGCCGGGGTTCCGGCGTTCCGGGGGCTGACGGACCGTCAGTTCTCCTTCTCGGCGCGCTTCCTGGCGTAGGCCCGGGCCGCCCGGACCCGGTCGCCGCAGCGGGTGGAGCACCAGTGGCGGGAGGCGTGGCCGCGGACCAGGAAGCGGGTGCAGGGGCTGCCGCCGCAGGCGGCGAGCTTCTCCGCGTCGGCGCCGGTCAGCAGGTCGGCGGCGTCGGCCGCGAGCAGCGCCATCGCGTGGTCGGCCAGCCGGTCCGCGGGGTGGGTGACCGAGCGGTGCAGCCCGAGGTCGGCGTCCCACCGCAGCAGTGGCGCGGACGGGGTGGCGGTCAGGGCGGCGTTGACGGCCGCCAGCGCGTCGGCGGGCGCGGGCCGGCCGGCGGTGTGGGCGTCCAGGAGTTCCCGCAGGGCGGCGCGCAGGCCGTGCAGCCGGCCGTTGCAGACGTCGTACACCTGCGCGCCGGCCGGGGCGAGACCGTGTTCGACCAGCCAGGCGGAGGTCTCGGCGGGTGTGGCGAGCAGGTCGAGCGTCCCGCCCGGGAGGGTCAGCGCGGAGTTGACGAAGTCCAGGGCGACGTACCGCTCGGCGCCGGGGGCGGGCGGGGGCGCGGGGGCGGCGACGGCGGCGGGACGCTGGCTCATGCCTCTCATGGTAAAGCGTCCAGTTGCCCGTGAGTGGGCGGGTCGCGGTGCGGGCCGGTGGGAGAATGATCGGGACCGCCGGGGCGAGGCCTGCCCGGCAAGCAGATGGTGCCGTCCGTGATGTACCCGCCGGTCGGTGACGCCCCTGCGGCCTACAAGTCCCACCCGGGCGAGGAGTTCCTGTTCGTGCACGCGGGTCGCGCCGAGCCGGCGTTCCCCGACCGGACGGTGCAGCTCGGCCCCGGCGACAGCGTGTACGTCAACTCCTTGGTGCCGCACCGGCTGCGCAGCCTGGACGGGCGGGCGGCCGAGGTGCTGCTGGTGATCCGCGACGAACCCGTGGCGGCGGAGGGCCGGGTCCCGTCGCTCCCGTGAGCCCCCGCCGCAGCGGGTTCGTGGTGGTGCGTCAGGCGGGTCACCGGGTTCGGTCCTCGGTGCTCGGGGCCTCGGTGAGGGCGTCGCCGTGACCGGCGCGCAGGGCGCGGCGGGCGTAGTAGGCGAAGTTCGCCTGCCCGCGCTCGGGGGTGGAGGTCCAGTCGTGGGCCTCCTTGGCGAGCAGCTCCGGGATCTCCTGGATCCGCCCGGCCGCGGCGGCCAGCAACTGGAGCCGGGCCGCCCGTTCGAACAGGATCGCCAGGGTGCAGGACTCCTCGACGCTCGCGGTGGCGACGAGTTGGCCGTGGTGGGCGAGCAGCAGCGCCCGCTTGTCGCCGAGCGCGCCGGCGATCAGCTCGCCCTCCTCGTTGCCGACCGGGATGCCCGGCCACTTCTCCAGGAACGCGCAGTCGTCGTACAGCGGGCACAGGTCCATGTGCGAGACCACCAGCGGTGTCTCCAGCATCGACAGTGCCGAGACGTGCAGCGGGTGGGTGTGGATGATGCAGGTGACGTCCGGCCTGGCCCGGTACACCCAGGAGTGGAAGCGGTTGGCGGGGTTGGCCATGCCGTCGCCCGCCAGGACGTTCAGGTCCTCGTCGACCAGCAGCAGGTTGTCCTCGGTGACCTCGTCGAAGCCGAGGCCGAGCCGCTGCGTGTAGTAGGTGCCCGGCCGTTCGGCGCGGGCGGTGATCTGGCCGGCCAGGCCGGAGTCGTGGCCGGCGTCGAACAGGATCCGGCAGGTCAGCGCGATCTTCTGACGCACCGTCCAGTCGTTGTCGGGTATCGCGGCGCGCATGCGTCGCCGGGCGAGGTCGACCAGTTCGGCCTTCCGTGCGGCAAAGGTGTCCGCCATGGTCCGGGGGCCTCCTCGTCGGTTCGGCGGGTGCCGTGAACGCGGGGTCGACTGTAGGACACCTTGTGTCCAAGCGGCGGTGCCGGACCTCTTCTCACGGAAAACCTTGCGACGAGCCGTGAGGTGCCGCTAGATTTCTCTCACGGGAAACGACACGGTTTCCCGTGACTCAACTGACTCTCCGTGAGGTGTGCGATGACCGATTCCCTCGACATCCAGGTCTTCGGCGGCCCCACCGCCCTGATCGAGTACGGCGGCCTGCGGTTCCTCACCGACCCGACCTTCGACGCTCCCGGCGACTACCCGCGCGGCGACGGCCGGTACCTGACCAAGACCCTGCCCGGGACGGTCGAACCCGCCGAACTCGGCCACCTCGACGCGGTGCTGCTCTCCCACGACGAGCACCCCGACAACCTCGACCACGGCGGGCGCAAGCTGCTGGCCGACGTCCCGCTCACCCTGACCACTCCGAGCGGCGCGATCCGCCTCGGCGGCACCGCGCAGGGCCTCGCCCCGTGGGAGAGCGCCGAGTTGGCCCGTCCCGACGGCGGCGTCGTGACCGTCACCGCCGTCCCCGCCCAGCACGGCCCCGAGGGCTGCGAGCCGATCAGCGGCGAGGTGGTCGGCTTCGTGCTGACCGGCGAGGACCTGCCGGTGGTCTACGTCAGCGGCGACAACGCCTCGCTGGACGTCGTCCGGCGGATCGCCGACCGCGTCGGTCCCGTCGACACCGCCGTCCTGTTCGCCGGCGGCGCCCGGGTCGGCATCTTCGACAACGCCCTGCTCACCCTCGACAGCGCCGCCGCCGCCGAGGCCGCCCGGATCCTCGGCGCCCGCCGCGTCGTCCCCGTCCACTTCGACAGCTGGGCCCACTTCACCGAAGGCCGCGAGCCCCTGCTCGCCGCCTTCGCCGCCGCCGGCCTCACCGACATCCTCGACCTGGCCTGACCCCGGGTCACCACCCCGCGGGCCGCCGCCGGCGGTCCGGCACGGCTCGCCCGAATGCAGTGAGGACTCGTGACCGTCCCGCCCCAGCACGGCCCGGCGCACGGCGATGGGCCGCCGGCGGATCCGTCCGCGTCCGGCAGGCAGCCGTCAGGTCGGATGTCCGCGGGGGTGAAGGTCGCGCTGATCGCTCTCATCGGAACTCTGAGCGCCCGGGCCCGAACCTGTGGCTGTGCGTGCGCACCTCGGAGAAGCGGGTGGCCGCCGTGCACGTCACGGACCTGCAGCACGCGGGTGGGGGCCGGCCGGCCACGGCGACGGTGTCCGTCGCGGTGTGGCTCGACTGACCCGGTCAGATCTCGACCAGCATCTTGCCGGTGTTCGCGCCGGTGAGGACGCCGAGGAAGGCGTCGACGATGTGGTCGAAGCCGTGGTGGAGCGTCTCGGGGGAGTGGATCGCGCCGGAGCGCAGGTGCGGGGCGAGCAGGGAGTAGAGCTCCGGCTGGGCGTCGAGGTGGTGGCGGACCAGGAAGCCTTCGAGGCGGATGGACTTGCCGACCAGGTCGAACAGGTTGTGCGGGGCGGCCGGCGGGGTCGCGGCGGCGTACTGGGCGATGGCGCCGCACCAGGCGATGCGGCCGAAGTCGCGCATCGCGTCGATCGCGGCGGCCAGGTGCTCGCCGCCGACGTTGTCGAGGTAGACGTCGATGCCGTCGGGTGCGGCGCCGTGCAGCAGCTCGCGGACCGGCCCGTCGTGGTAGTCGAAGGCCACGTCGAAGCCGAGCCGGTCGGTGAGGAAGGCGGTCTTGGCGGGCGTCCCGGCCGAGCCGATCACCCGGCGGGCGCCGAGCAGGCGGGCGAGTTGGCCGGCCGCGGTGCCGACGCCGCCCGCCGCCGCGGAGACGAAGAGGTCCTCGCCGGGCTTGAGGCCGGCGATCCGGGTCAGGCCGACGTAGGCGGACAGGCCGGTGCCGCCCAGGATGCCGAGGTGCGCGCTGAGCGGGACGCCGGGCAGCTCGGGCAGCACCCGCACGTCCCCGGGCGTCACCACCGCGTGGGTGCGCCAGCCCTGACGGTGGATCACCGCGGTGCCGACCGGCAGGGCCGGGCTGCGGGACTCCACCACCCGGCCGACCGCGCGGCCCTCCAGCGGGGCGTTCAGCGCGTACCCGCCGTCGCCGCCGGCCATCGAGCCGAGCATGTAGGGGTCGACCGACAGGTAGGCGTTCTCCACCAGCGCGGTGCCCTCGGTGAGGGCGGGCAGCTCGTCGGCGACGAACGCGAACTGCTCGGCAGTGGGCAGCCCCTGCGGGCGGGCGGTCTGGTGGACGGCGAGAGCGGTGCGGGTGGCGGTGCGGGTCATGGCGCTGCTCCAGGGTCGGACGTGCGGTGGGTGACGGGTTCGACCGTAGGGAGCGGCGCGATGCCCTGGCAGGGGCCGGCGTCGATGGAACGCCGCCTGCCATGAATGCCGTTCATGGCTGCCGCTACGCTGCGCGGATGGCAGATCTCCTTCCGCAGGAGCTGCGGGTGCTGGCCGCGGTCGCCGACACCGGTAGCTTCACCGCCGCCGCCGAGCGGCTCGGCATGACCCAGTCCGCCGTCTCGCACGCGGTCCGCGGCTGCGAACGCAAGCTCGGCGCCGTGCTGTTCGACCGCGGTCGGCGCGGTGCGAGCCCGACCGAGGCGGGTGCCCGTGTGGTCGGGCACGCCCGGCGGATCCTGCGATTGCTGGCCGCGCTGCCGTACGAGGCGCAGCGCGGCGCGGGCGAGCCGGTGGCCGGGCCGCTGCGGATCGCCGCCTTCCGGAGCGTCGCCGTGCACCTGCTGCCCGCCGTGCTCGCCGGGCTGGCGGTGCGTCACCCGGGCGTGGAGCCGCAGGTGCGGATCGTCCGCGAGCTCGGGCGCGGCACCGCGGGCGAGGTCGCGGACGGGCGCGCCGACCTGGCGCTCGCCACCCTGGACGCGGGCGGCACCGCGCTGCCCGGTCTGCTCGCCGTCCCGCTGTACGAGGAGGGCTACGCGCTCGCCCACCAGCAGGGCCATCCCGATCCGATGCGCCTGCCGCTGGTCGACTGGGACGAGAACTGCGGTTCCTACACCGCCGGTTGGTGGCGGCGGCAGGAGTGGATCCCGGCCGCGACCGTCAACGTCGAGGACGACACGGTGGTCCTCTCGATGGCCGCCCAGGGACTCGGCATGGCCATCATGCCGCGCCTCACCCTGCTCAACCCGCCTACCGCCCTCGCGATCACCGACCTGGGCCCCGAGCCGCCGACCCGCCAGGTCGGCTACGTCACCACCCCCGAACTCGCCCGCACCGCCGCCGTCCGCGCCCTCATCCGGGAACTCCGCACCGCGCCTCTCCCCGAAGGCGTCACCCTCGCCGACGGCTCGAGGGTCCGGGCCTGAGGTGTGAGACTGCGGTCCGACGGTCTGACCCGCACGGAGGGGGACGTACGTGAAGGACCTGCAGAACGGCCTCACGGCGCTGCTGCCGAGCGCGCTCGGGGTGCAGGTGCGGGCCGAGGCGTGCCCGGCGTGGCTGGTGCGGCCGGGGCGGGTGGAGTGTGCCGGGCGGTGGCCCGCCGTGGCGGTGATCTACCGTGCGCTGACCGGACTCGCCCTGCCTGACCTGGCCCCGCCTCGCGAGCACCGCCGGCTGGACGTGCTGCTGACCCATCCGGACGGCCGGCAGCAGGTGCTGGAGGTCGACGAACGCCAGCACTTCACCGGTGCGCGGGCCGTCAGCCTCGCGCACTACCCGTCCGACGCCGTCCTGGGGTTCGATGCCGCCCGATGGTCGCGGCGGGCCCGGGAGTTGACCGGCCGTGAGCCCGGTGGCGGGTTCGCCCCGGGCCCGGCCTCTGCTGTTTCCCGGCGCGGGCGGCCGGCACCGGCAGCGGGCCTTCCGGGATGCGCTGGCCGATCTGCTGCCCGCGGAGCACGGCTGGCTGCCGACGCTGCGGATCGATGACATCGAGGCGGCGGCGGTGCTGGCTTCGGCTGAACCGGTGGACGCCGTGCGGCGGTTGCTGGCGGGACGGCCGGGAATCGGGTGGGCCGGGGCGCCCCGCCGCCCGTGAGCGGGTGCCGGGTCCGGCCGGGGGGATGAACGGACCCGGTGGGCGGCGGGGCGGGGCGGTGACGTGGCCCCGACAACGAGTGTGGGCGGGGGCGCTCACGTTTGGTTAACGTCCGGGTGACGTGCGGAAACGGGGGTCGGGTGTGGTTGACTGGGCGGGCCGTTCGGCCCGGAAGGGTGGAACGGGCGCGCTCCGGCGGTGAGTTGGAGTGCGTCCGCGGGCGGCGGGGATGTTCGGGGATGTCGGGGAACGTGGGACTGCCGTCAGGGGGAGCGATGCGGGCGCTCGCCGAAGTCGAGGACGAGCCGCTGCGGGCGGACGGGCTGGTGTTGCGCCGGCCGGTCGTCGGCGATGCGCCGCTGGTGTTCCGGGGGACCCGGGACCCGCTGGTCCGGGAGTTCCTGCAGGCGGTGATCCCGCACCTGGACATGGCGGCCGCCGAGCGCTGGCTGACCGAGGTGCCGCCGCTGCTCTGGGCCGAGGGCCGGGCCGCGTACTTCACCGTGGACCTGGACGAAGAGCCGGTCGGCTGGGCCGAGTTGGTGAACCTGGACGCGGCGGACCAGAGCGCCGAGGTGGCCGTGTGGCTGCTGCCGGAGCATCGGCGGATGCGGACCGCGACCGGCGCGCTGCGCCTGGTCTGCCGGTTCGGCTTCGAGCGGCTGGGCCTGCGCCGGATCGACGCCTTCGCCGCCGCCGACAACATGCCGAGCCAGGTGATGGGCGCCGCGATCGGGTTCCGGCGGGCCGGCTACCGTCCGGCGCTTTTCCGCAGCTCCCGCACCCAGCGGCTGCACGACGCCGTGCACGCCACCCTCGTCCCGGACGACCTGTGCTGACCGCCGGAACGAGACGACGGCGGGTGGATCGGAACGGCGCGCGGATGACGGCGTCGCGAGGCTGACGCGTGCGGGCGGCGCAGGCCGCCGGGCGCACCCCGGGTCGCCGGACGGCGACGGGCGCGAGACCAGGCAAGAGAACGGGAAGCAGCGCGGGCAGGCGACTGTCCGGCAGGGCACAAGGAGTGACGACATGTCAGGAAGCGTCCGGCTGGAGGCCGGTGGCCGCGGTGAGCTGCTGATCACCGCCGACGGAACGTTCCGCGCGAGCGGGGCGGACGGCGGCGGCGAGCGGACCGGTCGGCTCGACGGTGCGCTGGTGCGGCGGGTGCTGGGCGGCCTCGGCGAGGCGCCCGTGCCGGTCGAGGAGCCGGCCACGGCGCGGCGGCTGACCGTCGTCGGCCAGCCCGGCCACCCCGACCGGCAGTGGACCGACGGGACGGCGGCGCCCGTCCCGGTCTCGGCCACCGCGTTGGAGGCGCTGCTGGACCAGCTGCTCGCCGAGCCGGGCAGCCCCGCCGCGCTGCCGGGCGTGCTGGCGATCGCCGACCCGACCGCCCGCGGCGCCCGCACCGCCGCCGCCGTCGGCACCGTGGGCGGCCGGGCCGCGTACGCGCTGGTGGACGAGGACGGCTCGTTCGGGCTGACCGCGCTGGACGACGCCGAGTCGCTCGGCGGCTCGGACGCCGACGCGGGCCTGCTGCCCACCGCCGTGGCACTCGGCGAGGCCGCCGGCCGCTCGCTGTTCGCGGTCGGCGGTGCGGACGGCTCGGTGCAGGTCTGGGACGCCGTCACCGGGCAGGTCGCGCACGGCACCACCGGCGGCGAGGGCGCCCAGGCGGTGGCCGCCGCGGTGATCGGCGACATCCCGGTGGCGTTCTCGGCCGGCCAGTCCGGCGACCTGCGGGCGATCCGCGCCGACAACGGCAGGGTGCTGGGCACCCTGCCCACCGGCGGCTCCGGCGCCACCGTGCTGCGCGCCGCGCGCTGCGCCGGACTCGACCTGCTGGTCGCCGCCTCGCCCGACGGCAGCGTCCGGGTGTGGAACGCCGCCGACGGCGAGCAGTTGCACCTGCTGGTCGGCCACCGCGGCGAGGTCCGCGCCCTCGCGGTGCTCGGCATCGGCGACCAGGCGGTGCTCGCCTCGGCGGGCCTGGACCGCCGGATCCGGCTCTGGGACCTGGCCACCGGCCAGATCGTCGCCGAACTCGACGGCCACACCGGCACCGTCACCGGCCTGGCCTTCCTCGACCTCGACGGCCGCCCGGTGCTGGCCTCCTGCGCGCTGGACGGCACGGTGCGCACCTGGGACGTGTACGACGGCCGCGCGCTGCGCGGCTGGCCCGCCGGGGAGTGGCTGACCGCGCTGGCCGCCGACGGCGCCCGGCTGCTGGTCGGCGACGAGCACGGCCGGATCACCGCCTGGGACGCCGCCACCGGGACCGCCCGCGAGACGCCCGCCCCGCTCGGCCGGACCGGCACCCCGGTCACCGCGCTGGCGAGCGGCGAACTGTTCGGCCGGGCCGTGCTGGTGGCGGGCTTCGGCGACGGCACCCTGGTGTCCTGGGACGCGCTGACGGCCACTCAGCTGCTGGAGCTGGCCGCCGACGGCGGTCCGGTGCACGCGCTGGACGTCACCGCCGACGGGCCGGACGGTCCGCTGCTGGTATCCGGCACGGCGGCCGGCTCGGTGCGCGCCCACACGCTGCGCGACGGTACCCCGTACCCGCTGCCGACCCCGCACGCCGGGCCGGTCGCCGGGCTGGCGTTCACCGCCGACGAGCCGCCGCTGCTGGTCTCCGCCGGGCGGGACGGCGTGGTCGCGGTCCGCGACGCCGCCACCGGGGCGGCCCGGCTGCGCTTCGACACCGGCCACGTCGGGACCACCGCGCTGGCGGTCACCCGGGCCGGTGGCCAGCACATCCTGGCCACCGTCGGCGCCGACCTGGTGGTGCGGCTGTGGCACGGCGGCACCGGCGGGGCCGGTCCGGTCTGCGAGGGCCTGGCGCAGCCCGCCGAGGTGCTGGCCTTCGGCGAGTCGGGCGGTCGCCCGGTGGTGATCGCCGGAGCCGCCGACGGCACCGTGCTGGTCTGGTCGGTCGAGAACGGCAGCCTCACCGCGCAGCTCACCGGCGGTGGCGCGGCGGTCCGGTCGCTGGTCTCCCGGGAGTTCGACGGCGAGGCGCTGCTCGCGGCGGGCGACACCGCCGGGACGCTGCGCCTGTGGCACCTGACGAGCGGCACCCTGCTGAACGAGGCCGCCCTGGAGGGTGCTCCGTTGGCGATCGACCTCGACGAGGCGGGCCTGCGGATCGTCACCCCCGGTGGGGCGGTGTCCCTCTGACGGACCGCCGCTCCGGGCTCGTCATTCACCGTTCATGACTCCGGGGTAACCTCGCCTCACCGGATGCTGGCCAAGACACGGTGGGGGAAGCGGTGAACTTTCGGCTGCTCGGCGCGGTCTCGGCGGACGGCGTGGACGGGGAACTGCGGCTCGGGCCGGAGAAGCGGCGCAGCCTGCTGGCCCTCCTGCTGCTGCGCCGCAACCGCGCCGTCTCGGTCGCCCAACTGACCGAGGCGCTGTGGGTCGCCGACCCGCCCGCCAACGCCCGCACCGTGGTGCAGAGCCACGTCTCCCGGCTGCGGGCGCTGCTCGCCGAGGCCGAGGCCGACCGGCAGGGGGTGCAACTCGCCACCGCAGGCGACGCCTACACCCTGCAACTGCCGGACGGGCTGGTGGACGTCGAGCAGTTCGACGTCCTGGTGGCGGCGGCCCGCGCCGAGCAGCGTTCCACCGACGTGGTGGACGCGCTGGAGCGGGCGCTGGCGCTGTGGCGCGGGCCGGCGCTGACCGGCACGGTGGCCAGCCCGCCGCTGGAGGCCTGGCGGCAGACCCTGGAGGAGAACCGGCTCGCCGCGGTGGAGACCCTCGCCGAGCACTACCGGCTGCTCGGCGAACCGGCCAGGGCGGCGGAAATTCTACGCGCGGAGACGGTGGCCCACCCGCTGCGCGAGTCGCTGGTCTCCGCGCTGATGCTGGCCCTGTTCGGGGCCGGCCGGCAGTCCGACGCGCTGGACTGGTACCACCGCACCCGGGAGTCCCTGGCCGACCGGCTCGGCGTCGACCCCGGCCGGGCGCTGAACGCCGCCTACGAGCGGATCCTGCGCGGCGAGGGGCTCACCGTCCTCGCTGACGGTCCGTCAACCGCGCTGCTGGAGACCCCGGTCCGGGTGCCGGAGCAGCGCCGGGTCGAACCCGACCCGCTGCCCGCGGTCGACCTGCTGCCCCGCGCGCCGCGCGGGTTCCACGGCCGGGACGCCGAACTCGCGGCCCTCGGCGACGCCGCCCGCAGCGGCCCGGACGGCGCCATCGCCCTGGTCACCGGACCGGCCGGGGTCGGCAAGACCGCGCTCGCCCTGCACTGGGCGCACCGCAACGCCGCCCGCTTCCCCGGCGGCCTGCTCTTCGTCGACCTCGGCGGCCACAGCGACCGCCCCGAGCGCGAGGTCTGCGAGGTGCTGGCCGAGTTCCTCGCCGCACTCGGCGTCGCCCGGGCGGACCTGCCGGAAGGCGCCGCCGCCCGCAGCTCGCTCTACCGGCGGCTCACCACGGGCCGGAAGGTGCTGGTGGTGATCGACAACGCCCGCGACGCCGGGCAGGTCCGTCCGCTGCTGCCCGGCGGCGCGGACGGGGTCGCCGTGGTGACCAGCCGGCACCGGATGCTCGGCCTGCTGGTCTCCGAACTCGCCCGCCCCGTCCCGGTGGCGGTGCTCGACCAGGACGAGTCCACCGCGCTGCTCGCCCGGGTGCTCGGCCCGGCCCGGATCGCCGCGGAGCCCGCCGCCGCCCGCGAACTCGCCCGGCTCTGCGACGGCCTGCCGCTCGCCCTGCGGATCGCCGCGGCCAAGATCGCCGCCGACCCGCGCCGCGGCATCGCCGCCCTGGTCGGCCAACTCCGGCACGAGCAGCGCCGGCTCGGCCGGCTGGCCGCCGAAGAGGTCAGCGTGACCAGCGCGTTGCGGCTGTCCTACGAGCAACTCACGGAGCCCGCCGCCCGGTTGTTCCGCACCCTGGGCTTCCACCCGGGGCCGGTGATCGACGCCTACACCGCCGCCGCGCTCGGCGACCTCGACCTGTGCGCCACCGCCGAAGCCCTCGAACAGCTCGCCGCCACCCACCTGATCGGCGAGACCGACGGCGGCCGGTACACCCTGCACGACCTGGTCTGGCTGTACGCCCGGGAGTTGAGCGACCAGGCCGGCCCCGCCGAGCAGACCCTCGCCCGGGAACGCCTCGCCGACCAGTACCTGTACACCGGCCTGGCCGCCGCCGAGGCCGCCGAACCCGGCAGCCAGCCCTGCTTCGTCCCCGCGCCCGACAGCCACCGGCCGCGCGCCACCGCCGAGTTCGCCACCGCGGCGGAGGCGCTGGCCTGGCTCGGCGCGCACCGCGAGACGCTCGCCCAGCTGATCGCCACCGCCGACCCGGCGCGGGCCTGGCGGCTGGTGCTCACCCAGTGGCCGCTGATCCTGCGCCGGGTCCGCGACGGCTGGGTGCCGCAACTGGAACAGGCCCTGGACGCCGCCGTCGAAGCGGGCGACCCGGACGGCGAGAGCCAGGTCCGCGCGCTGCTCGGCTGGGTGCTGGTCTCCAACCGCCGTCTGCCCGAGGCGTTGACCTGCCTCGCCCCGGCCGCCGACCTCGCCCAGCGGGCCGGCAACCAGGTCGGCCGGGCGGTCGCCCTGATCAACCTGTCCCTGGTGCAGTCCGAACTCGGCGACACTGCCACGGCCGGCGGCGGACTCGCCCAGGCCCTGGAGATCGCGCTCGCCGTCGACCACCGGCACACCGTCACCCTCGCGCTGCAGCACCTCGCCCGCCACCTGCTGGACACCGGCCGCCCCCGGCAGGCCATCGAACACGCCCGGCACGGGCTGGAGTTGACCGCCGACGAGGCCCCCGCCACGCGTCGCGTCCTGCTGCACACCACCTGCGGAGAGGCGCTCACCGTGCTCGGCCGGCACTCCGAGGCCCGCACCCGGTTGCAGGCCGCACTGGCCGAAGCCGAACGCCTCGGCCACGACGAGGCCACCGCCGAGGTGCTGCACGCCCTCGCCCGCGCCGAGGACGCCGCCGGACTCGCCCGCGCGGCCGGCGTCCACCGCCGCCGCGCCGAGGAACTCAGCCCGCTGTGACCGGGTTCACGGATACGTCGTAAAGCGGTTGACGGGGCGTTAGCCATGCGCATGCGGAAAGCAAGGAACGTAGTGCAGGATGAGAGAGTGCGGCAGTTGCGGGTACGTCCCGGTACTGCCCGTGGCACCGCGTCCGCACCCGCTGCTCACCCGGTCGCCCCGGGAACCGGTCGATCCTCGCCAGCCCGCACACGGGGAAGTCGAAGCCGGAGGGGTGTGCGGGGATGGCCGACGAAACGGTGTGGATCGATCTCGACGAGGTCCAGTCCTCAGCCAAGACGATCATGGGGTTGCTGAAGGAACTGGAGGGCCCGGCCAACCAGTTGGAGGCCGCCGTCAAGCAGGTTCAGGCGTCCGTCTACGGCACCGACCTGCTCGGCAAGTCGCTGCAGGGCGGCGGCTCATCGGTCGGCGGACTGGCCCAGCACCAGGAGCAGGTGATGGCGGGCATCCGGGTGCTGATGCAGAACGCCACCGCGATGGGCGAGAACCTGCTCACCATGGCGGCCCGGCACGAGGCCAACGACGAACAGCAGGCCAGCGAGCTGACCCGGATCAGCGACACCGGGGCGATGCCCCTCTCGCCGGTCGTCGCAGGACTGCCGGCCGGCACCGTCTCCGCGACGCCGCAGACCCTGCAGCCGGCGCACCTCGCGCAGCCCGACGAGGTGGCCGAGATGTCGCCGCGCCTGCGCCCGATGGAGGAGGTGCCCGCCGAACGGGGCACCCCCGCGGTCGACCCGATCACCCCGCCCGCGCCGATCGGGCCGGTCAGCGTCCCCGACGCCGGGGTCGACTACCACGACCCGAACGCGCCGGAGCTGCACTACAACGACAACCCGAACCCGCTGTTCGTGGACACCACGGTCGCGGACTGAGCTGACGCCGGCCGCCCGCTGTTCTGACGCGGGCGGCCCCGGCGTCCTGGCCGCCCCGAGAACGACCCGTCCGACGCACGGCCGGCCGCCACACCGGCCGATCCGACGAGCCGTCACCGGACCACACCGGTGCCGGCCGTCGCCGAACCGACCCCGACTCCCTCGCAGAGAGCTTTCCGCCATGATCGAGCTGCCGGCCGACCTCGCCGAAGTACTCAAGACCGTGCAGAAGAACGAGAACGGCAAGGACATCCTGTTCCCCGACGGCGACGAGGAGCTGCTCGGCCAGCTCGCCGCCGCCTGGGACAAGTGGAACGAGGTCGCCGGCACCCACGTCCAGGCGATCGCCCAGGCCGCGAACCGCGCGATGTCCAGCATGGCCGGACCCGCCGCCGACAGCTTCCAGCAGTACCTGCAGAAGTTCGCCGCCGGCGACGGCTCGCACGTCGCCACCACCCTGCAGGCCGGCCACGGCCTGGCCCAGAGCCTGCACGGCGCGAGCCAGGCGGTCACCGGCACCAAGAACGAGATGATCCGCGAACTCCAGTACGCCAAGGAGTACATCGAGCAGAACCCGGCGGGCAAGCACGACGACATCGCCCAGTCCGAGGGCATCAAGCAGGCCGCCGCCACCTACCACTCGTACGTCGGCCAGGTCGGCAACGGCGTCGACGGCATGCTCCGCAAGAGCGCCGGTCACATCAGCGACATGACGGGCATGGGCAAGACCTGCGCCCTCAACGGCGCGGGCGGCGCCGGCACTTCGGGCGGCGACGGAACGATGAGCTCCGGCGGTACGGGTATCGACGGCCTGAAGGGCGGCCCGATCGACCCGCGGACCGGACGCCCCCTGCCGCCCGGCACGATGATCGACCCGGTCACCGGACTGCCGGTGCAGGGCGGTGCGGGCGCGATCGACCCCCGCACCGGACTTCCGCTGAGCGGTGCGGGCGCGATCGACCCCCGCACCGGACTCCCGCTGAGCGGTGCGGGCGCGATCGACCCGGCGACGGGACTGCCGTTGAACGCCGGCGGCGCCGCAGGCGCCGCTCCCTTCGCGATGCCCGCAGCCACTCCGACCTCGTTCGACGGGCTCGCCGGTGGCGGTGCGGGCGGTGGCGGTGCGGGCGGTGGCGGCGGGTCCGCTCCCTTCTCCATGCCCGCGCCCCACCCGAACTCGTTCGACGGTGGCGGTGGGGGCGGCGGTGCCTTCGACCCCGGTTCGTTCGGCGGCGGTGGAGGCGGCGGCGCCGGTGGCGGTGGGACCGAGACGCACAAGCTGCAGCCGTTCAAGCCGATGACGCCCGACATGCCGAACTTCGGCCAGGGCGCGGGCGTGGGCGGCGGGACCCCGACCTTCACCCCGCTGCCGGTCAGCCCGTCGCACGGCTCGCTGAACCTGGCCGGCCTCTCCGACCTCAACCTCGGTGGCGCGGGCGGCAGTTCGGCGCTCGGCGGTGGCGGAGGCGGCTTCGGCGGCGGTTCGGGCGGTGGCCTCGGTGGCGGTCTGGGCGGCTCCGGGACCGGCGGACTGTCCCCGTTCGGCGGCGCGGGCGGCCTCGGCGGCGCGCTCGGCGGAGCCCTCGGCGGGGCGCTCGGCGGCGGTGGCGGCGGCGCCCTCGGCCTGGGCGGCGCGGAGACCGCGCGCTCCGGCGGCCTGGGCGCGGCCTCGGCCGGCAGCCTGAGCGGCGCCGCGGGCGCGATGGGCCGCGCCGGCGCGGTGGCCGGCTCCGGCCTGGGCTCCGGCGCCGGTGGCAGCGCCGCCCGGGCGGGCGGCGGCATGGCCGGTGGCGGCATGGGCGGCGGCCACATGCCCGGTGCGGGCGGTGGCGGGCGCGGGGGCGGCAAGGAAGGCCGCAAGGGCAACCGCTTCCTCAGCCCCACCCGCTTCGGTACCGAGGGCGAGGAGGAAGAGGAGCTGCTGGCGGAGGACGCCGGCATCCTCGGCCAGGCCGGCGAGGCCGAACCGCGCGACCGGCAGTGGCAGCGCGCCCGCCGCCGCTGGCTGGACGACGCCCGCGCCGAGGGCACCTTCGCCGGGCCCGAGCCCACGGCCACCGCGACCCCCGCCGCGGCCGGCCCCACCAGCGAACAGGCGGTGCTCAACCAGCTCGCCGGCGTCCTGCTCGGCACCGGCACCGACGCGGAGTCGGACACCCCGGCCGAGGCCGGGACGGTCACCGAGACGGCGAGCGGCGGGACGCCCGCCGTCGACCTGACGACCCGCCAGGAGACCTCGAGCGCGGCCGAGTCCACGGGCAGCGCCGACGACGACTACCTGGAGCGCTCCCGGTCCGCCGCCGCGCGGCGCGGCCACCCCGACGCACCCGAGGCCGCGGCCGCCCCGACCCCCGCGACGGCGTCCGCGACCGCGGCCGCTGCGGCACCGGAGGCGGCGGCCAAGCCCGCCCCGCTCCGCGAGGAGGGCGGCTACCAGGTCCCCAGCCCCTTCCTGCGCGCCGCGCTCACCCGCCTCGCGGCCCCCGCCGCGGACTGACCCGCGCCCGCCGTCGAATCCGCACCTGACGAAGGATCACCATGAGCAACGACGAGCCGGCCTGGTACGAGACCGAGGCCACCGCCCGGGTCGAACCCGAACACCTGAGCCGCCTCGTGGCGCAGGAGGCGACCCCCGCGTTCCGCGTGGGCACGGTCGCCACCGAGGGTGTGCCCCTCGAGCCGCTGCAGGCCCGGACCGCCGAGATCCCGGCGGAGCCGTTGCTGCAGGCGCGGGTGGGGACGGTTCAGGCCGAGCCGTTGATGCAGGCGCGGGTGTCCGAGGCGATCCCGGCGGAGCCGATGCTGCAGGGTCGCCTGACGGCGCAGCAGATGGAGCCGATGGAGGGCCGGCTGACGGCGCAGCAGGTGCAGCCGATGGAGGGTCGGCTGACGGCGCAGCAGATGGAGCCGATGGAGGGTCGGCTCACGGCGCAGCAGATGGAGCCGATGGAGGGTCGGCTCACGGCGCAGCAGGTGGAGCCGAGGCTGCAGGATCTGACGGCGCAGCGTACGGAGCCGAGGCTGCAGGATCTGACGGCCGCGGTGCCGGCCGAGCGGCGGCTGAAGGACGCGGTCGCGGCCGAGCCCGCCACGGCGGACGCCGTCGCCGCGGAGCCCCTGCGCCGGATGACGGGCACGGTGCCCGCTCAGCAGGCGCAGGCCCGTACCGGAATGGAGGCCGCCAAGCGGTCCGCGTCGTCCGGCGACGGCGGCGGCGGTGCCGGGCAGGGGTTCCAGGTCAACCCGGAGCAGTACCAGGCGGCGGTGTCGCCGATGCTCGCCGCGTCCGAGCAGGTCCGGTCGCTGTACACCTCGTTGAGCGCGTTCCTGCCGTCGCTGGAGGCGCAGAACCCGTGGGGCAACGACGAGTCCGGCAAGAAGTTCGCCGAGGGTGAGAAGGGCTACCTGAAGTACAGCAAGGACACCCTGGACGTCGTGAAGGGCCTGCCCGACGCGCTGAAGGGCATCGCCGACGGCCTGAAGGCGATGGCCGAGAACTACCAGGGTGCGGACGAGTCGATCACCTCCGAGTTCAACGGCATGGACCTGGGCGACAACCCGATGCCCCTGGCGCCGACCCTGCCGAGCGCCCCGTTGAACAACCCCGTACACATCCCGGTGACCCCGCGGATCTCCCAGAGCGGAAGGCACTGACCCGATGGCTGTCGAACTCCCCGAGCCCCTCCAGTGGGTGCTGCTGCTGCTCGCGGGCTGCCGTTGGCCGGAGGCGGACGAGGACCAGCTCCGCGACATGGCCGACCACTGCCGCAAGACCGCCGAGGGCCTCAAGGACGCCACACAGGCGTCCGACGCCGCGATCAAGCGTGCGCTGGACGGCCAACAGGGTGTCGCCGCCGAGGCGTTGAACAAGTACTGGGCCAAGTTCGCCACCGGCAAGGGCACCCAGGAGGACCCCGGCTACCTGCCCGGCGCGATCAACTCGCTCAACGGCATGGGCGACATGCTGGAGCAGATGGCCAACTCCGCCGAGACCGCGAAGATCCAGATCATCGCGCAGCTCGGCATCCTCGCCTTCGAACTCGCCACCGCCGAGGCCGAGGCGCCGTTCACCGCGGGCGCCTCGCTGCTCGAGGTGCCGGTGATGATCGGGGCCAGCCGGGCGGTGGTCTCCACCCTGCTGAAGACCCTGCTCAAGGAAATGCTCCAGATGGCGGCCAAGCAGGCCGCCCAGATGGCCGCGATCAACCTGCTCGCCCAGGGCATCGAACTCGCCGAGGGCCACCGCAAGAGCATCGACATGAAGGAGCTCGGCCAGAACGCGCTCGGCGGCGCGGTCGGCGGTGCCTCCGGCCACCTGATCGGCAAGGGCATCGGCGGCGCGGGCAAGAAGCTCGGCATGGAGGGCGCGCTCAACTCCACGGCCGGCAAGATGGCCACCGGCGCGGCCGTCGGCGTCGGCGCGGACGTCTCCACCCAGCTCATCACCACCGGCAAGGTCGACGGCGAGTCGCTGCTCGGCTCCGGCCTCTCCGGCGGCGCGGGCGCGGGCCTGCACGCGGGCGCCTCCGCGATGAAGGGCCACGCGGCACCCCCGAAGCCCGCGGAGGCCCCGCACCTCGACCTGCCGAAGACCGGGACCCACGACGGTCCGCCCACCTTCAGCAAGTCCGGCGGCGCGTCCGGCGAAGGCGGTTACCACGGCCCGAGCGGGGACACCGGCGGCTCCGCCACGCGATCGGGCGGCGGCGGGAGCGGTTCCGCGACCGGCGGCGGCGCGGGGCTGGGCTCCGGTTCGGGCTCGGGTTCGCACTCGGGGACGGAGACGGCCGGTTCGGGCTCGGGTTCGGGTTCCGCTGCGGGCTTCGGCTCGGGAGCGGGCTCGCACGGCGGGACCGGTTCGGGTTCGGGCGAGTCGCAGGTGAACGGGCTGTCGCCGTTCGGCTCCTCGGGCGGTGGCAGCCACCCGGCACCGGCCACCCACGAGACGGGGACGGGCGGTTCGGGCGGTGCCACGCGCTCGGGCGGCAACGACACGCCGCCGCCGGTCGCGCACGAGTCGACGCCGCGTCAGGAGCCGGTGGCGCACGACCCGTTCTCGCCGAGTGGCGACCACGAGGGCGCTGCGCCGGGCGGGTCCCGGCACGAGTCGGCGGCGCCTCGGCAGGAGCAGCCCGCGCACGAGGGCGCAGCGCCGCGTCAGGAGCCGACGGGGGTGCGTCCGGACGCGACCCCGGCGCCGTCGCACGAGGCCACGCCGCGTCAGGACGCGCCTGCGCCGAGTCACGAGCAGTCGCCGCGGCCGGAGGCCACCACCCCGGTGGCCTCGCACGAGTCGACGCCGCGTCAGGAGCCGGTGGCCCACGAGCCGGTGGCGCAGCGTGGGGACCACGAGGGCGCTCAGCAGAGCCCGCCCCGGCAGGAGCAGCCCGCGCACGAGGGCGCTGCGCCGCGGCAGGAGCACCCGGCGCAGGAGCCCGTGGGGCAGCGCGGTGGTCCCGAGCCGACGGCCGCGCGGCCCGACAGCTCCCCGGCGCCGACCCACGAGCCGACGCCGCGTCAGGAAGCTCCCGTGTCGGGCCACGAGCGGTCGCCGCGGCCGGAGGCCACCACCCCGGTGGCTTCACACGAGCCGACGCCGCGCCAGGACGCGCCCGCGCCGAACCACGAGCAGTCGCCCCGGCCGGAGAGCGCTTCGGCTGCGCACGAGCCGACGCCGCGTCAGGATCCGGCGACGGTGCGTCCGGACACCACTCCGGCCCCCTCGCACGAGGCGACGCCGCGTCAGGAAGCTCCCGTGTCGGGCCACGAGCAGTCGCCGCGGCCGGAGGCCGCTCCGGTGGCCGCGCACGAGCCGACGCCGCGTCAGGAGCCGGTGGCGCACGACCCGGTGTCGCCGCGTGGGGATCACGAGGGAGCCCAGCCGGGCGGGGTCCGGCACGAGCAGCCCGCGCAGCACGAGAGCGGTGCGCCGCGGCAGGAGCCGCCCGCCGAGTCGGGCGGCTCGCGGCCGGCCGCGCCCGCGCACGAGCAGCCCGCGGCAGCCAACTCGGCTGCCGGGCACGGTGGTTCGCCGGCGCGTGAGAACGTGACCGAGTCGTCCGATGTGCCGCCGCAGCGCAGTGGCACGGGCCAGGTGCCCAACCTGTCCGGGGTGCTCGGCGGCGCCGGGCACCTGGCCGGGGCCGGAGGCAACACGCATCTCGACGGCGGCACCCGGATCTCGGGCGGGCAGACGGCCACCCGGCCGGCGCCCGAGGCGGTGCCGCACCAGGTGGTGCCCGACAGCGCCGCGTCCACCGTCCAGCAGCCGGCGGGCACTCCGCCGATGACGGGCGGCTTCATGCCCGGCCCGGTGGCCGGTGGCGGCGGCGGCCACAGCACGGGCGGCGGCCACAGCACGGGCGGCGGCCGCACGCCGTCCGCGCCCCGGCCGTCGACGCCGCGTCCGGCGGAGCCGACCCCGCAGCCCGGCGGCGGCACCATCCGCCCGGGGGCGGGCCGTAGCTCCGACAGCCATGTGCCGCCCCCGCCGCCGGCTCCGCCGCAGCACCGCGGGATCGACACCACGAACACCCGTGGCGCTCGTGACGAGCAGCTGCCGCCGCCTCCGCCGCCGGAGAACACCCGGATCCGGCCGGTCGACGAGCGGCCCACGCACGACGAGCTGGCGCAGTTGCACCAGCACCCGGACGGTCCGGCGCTGATCCACCCGCCCAAGGCGGACGCGGCGGCGCTCCAGCAGTACAAGAACGCCAACAAGTTCAACTTCCGGCTGACCGGCGAGCTGGAGACGGCCGCGAACTCGCTGCCGCACAGCTCGTGGGGGCGGCACGACTCGGGCAGCCGGCTGCCGGACGGCAGGCCGGACGTCAAGGTCAGCCCGTACTCCCAGTCGTTCAAGTCGCACCTCGACCCGCTGACCCTCAAGGCGCTGCACCCGGTCGCCGCCGGCGCGGTCACCCCGCACCTGCGCAACGAACTCGGCCCGGAGGCCCTGGCCTACCAGGGCAACCATGTGCTGGAGGAGGCCGGGAAGCTGGACTTCCGCACGCAGGAGCACTACCAGCAGCAGGAGGTCCGCCGGAACGTGCTGCAGCGGCTGGCCCACCAGGACGCCCAGCAGACCTGGCACCCGGTCGCCGAGCAGCACGTGACCGACCGCCTGGACGGCTCGACGTCCGCGATGGACGGCGTGCACCGCCTGCTGAACGGGCACGACGGACAGCCCGGCCACGACGGGATCGTGCTGGGCGAGTCGCACAACCAGTCGCCGAGCTGGCGCTTCCTCAACGACAACATGCACGACCTGAAGGCCGCGGGCGTCGACCGGATCTACGTCGAGTCGCTCCGCGACGACGCCTTCCAGCAGCACCTGGACGCGTTCCAGCGGCCCGGCGGCACCATGTCGCCGAACCTGGAGAAGATGCTCCACGCCTACGACCGGGCCCAGAACTCCCCGCCCGGCCACGGGCTCTACGACACGGTAGTGAAGGCGAAGGCCGAGGGCGTGACCGTCCACGCGGCGGACGGCTACCCGGCCCGGCGGCCGAACGAGGGCGGTCGGCAGGCGCTGGAGGAGCGCGCCCGGCTGCTGAACTCGTACATGAACCACGCGATTTCGGAAGGCGGTGGGTCGGGCAAGTACGTGCTGGTCACCGGCAAGGCGCACGTGCACGAGCACCCGAGCAGCACCGAGCACCGGATTCCCGGCGTGGCCGAGATGCTGGGCGCCCCGGCGGTGCGGCTCACCGACGCCGGACGTCCGAACCCGTCGGGTGCGCCGCACGACGCGTCGACGAACACCAACGCGGGGGACTTCCGCCTCGGGTACCTCGCCCCCGAGTCGACCGGGCACGACCCGGCGAACGCGGCCCCGCACCAGGGCGGCGACATCCCGCCGGCCCCGCCCGCGCCGCCCATGCAGCACCCCGGCGAGGGCAGCGGGGCGAACAGCACCCGGAGCCTCGGCGGCGACAACCCGCCGCCCCCGCCCGCACCGCCCACGCAGCACACCACCTCCAACTCCTCGTCCACCGGCCACAACCCGCCTCCGACCACCAGCCACACCGCACCGCCCACCACCAGCCACACCGCACCGCCCACCACCGGCCACAACGCGCCTGCCACCAACGGGCACAACACGCCTCCCGCCACAGGGCACGGCAGCACGTCGACGTCCGCGCACGACCAGTTCCTCGACCGGCAGAAGCAGGAGCGGGACGCCGAACTGCAGGCGCTGTCCGGCAAGTCGCCGGTGCGCGACGCGGTCGACCAACTCGGGGCCGAGCAGTGGTCGGTGGCGACGCCGCCGGCGAACACGGACCGGCTGCGCCAGGACCTGCCGACCATGTCGCCGCACGAGCGGGCCCAGGAGCTGGCCAACATGACGCCGGAGAACCGGCGTTGGCTGGCGCGGGACCCCCAGACGGTGGACGCGCTGAAGAACGGGCTGCCGCCGAAGGAGTTCGCCAGGACCGCGGCGGAGCTGATGGTCCACGTGGACCCGCGGGCGGAGCGCGCGGCCTCCGCGCGGCAGGAGGCGCAGCAGCAGATCGAGCGGATGCTCCAGGACCCGGAGACGACGGCGCGGCTGCTGAAGAACGGCGCGGACGTCGTGGTGGTGCCGAAGGACGTGCGGATGCCGGACGTCCCGGAGCTGAACAACCTGCGCGGCGTGCACAACAACTCGTCGGCGGGCGCCGGTCGCGGGTACGACGACATGCGCGGCTCGGGCGGGCGGCAATCGGCGGTCACCGAGGAGAACCTGCTCGGCGAGCACACCTCGATCGGGCACGGCGGGCACTACGACGACGGGTACTCCACCACCACCCACGAGTTCACCCACACCGTGCACCGGCATGGTCTGGACGCGAACGACCAGAAGCTGATCACCGACACCTTCAACCAGAAGGTGGGCGACCCGAAGGCGGCCTGGCCGGACGGCCCGCGGCACGACGCGAGCGGCAAGCCGGTGGACAACTACTCGTCGCGGGACGAGCAGGAGTACTTCGCGCAGGTCACCAACGCCTACCTGGGCACCAACCACGGCACCGACCCGTACACCGGCCAGCCGCGCAACAACGGCGCGGACTGGGTGCGGCAGAACGAGCCGGCCATGCTGCCGCTGCTGGAGAAGCTGTACGGCAAGGACCCGGGCGCGGTGCACGACGGGCACGCCAACCCGGTGCACGCCACCGACGCCGAGAACCACATGTACGAGGGCTTCCGGGACTTCATGGAGCGCGTCGACGGCGACGGGACGCAGCCGCCCGGCCACCAGCCGCCGACCGCTCCGCCGCCGCCCCCGCCGGCCGGCCACCAGCAGGCCAACCCCGGCCAGCACGGCTTCGGTTCGGCGCAGCACCTGCCGGCGCCGCCGCCGAAGGCACCGGGCGGCGGCAAGGCGGCCGACGACGGCTACTCGCACAAGATCGACGGCGAGAAGACCTTCGAGGCGATCAAGGACTTCCTGCCGGACTCCGCGGAGTTCGACAAGGTCAAGGACACGCTGAAGAAGTACGAGCGCTCGGAACTGGTCAAGGGCGACACCGACGCGATCATGGACGCCTACCGCCAGCAGAAGCAGCTTCACCTGGACCTGCTGCGCCGCCACGTGCCCGAGTCGCTCGACGGGGTGAACCACCGGCTGGACGAGATCGCCCGGGAGACCCCGGACCGGCAGGCCGAACTCGCCCACGAGAAGCGGAACCTGGAGACGGCGAAGGCCACGCTGGAGGACCAGCGGAACCGGATGGCCATCTACGACCACGAGTTCGCCCGGCTCAAGGGCGAACCCAAGGCCGGTACGCAGGCGTTCAAGGACCTGGAGGCCGCCCGCCGGCAGGCGGAGCCGCAGATCACCAAGGACGCGATCGCGCGGATCGAGCAGCAGCGCACCATCACCGGCGACCTGCGGAAGGAGGCCGACGCGCACCTCACCGACGCCGAGGCCGCCTACCAGGCCGAGAAGAAGAAGCGGGAGGACACCGGCGGCACGAAGGAGACCTCCGCGGAGTCGGCCGCGAAGACCACCCGGAACGTCTTCAAGAGCCGGGTCAAGGACCTCGAGCGCCGCGAGCAGGAACTCCAGGCCGACCTGACGGCGCGTCAGGACGCCCAGTCCGGGAAGTACGCGGCGACCCCGACCAAGCCGAAGAAGACCTCCGGTCACGAGGACATGGAGGGCGCGTACCGGGCCGCGTTCGGCTACTCGGACCACGGCGTGATGGCGGGCGAGCCGCACGCCGAGAAGACCGTGCGGCGGATGAAGGGCAACACGGTCAGCTTCACCGACGCGGTGGTCAACCGGAACCACGTCGTGGCCGACTACATGGTGCACAAGTACGTGACGGCGGCCGTGTTCAAGGCGCGGTCGTTCGGCGACGAGCACCGGACCGAGGCGTCGAGGACCTTCGCGGACTTCGCCGACACCATGGCACCCGACCAGCACCGGATCTTCGACTCGACCGGGAAGGCGGCCGCCAAGGCGCTCGGCAAGAACGGCCTGGAGCACGCCGCGCTGACCGTGCGCGACCTCGGCTACACCGCGAAGGACGTCGACCTGGGCAAGGCCTACGGCAACGACCGGCTGGAGTCCGCGTTCCACCCCGCGAAGACGGACGACCCGGCGAGCGCCGCCGCCGCCAAGCAGGAGGTGCAGCACCAGCTGACCCGGTCCGGCCTGGACGGCCCGGCCAAGGCGGAGTTCGACCGGTACGCGGACACCGTGGCGCGGTTCTCCGACGACCCGTCACCCCAGCACCTGGCGGAGATGAAGGGCGCCCTCGCGGACGTCCGCACCAAGGTCCGCGAGCAGGCCGTCGAGGACCTCGCCCTGGTGCACGGCGTTACCGGGCCCCGGCACCTGGACGACACCGTCGCGGCGGCCCGGCAGGCCGCCGCCGACCTGCCCGGCGGCCCGGGCGGGTCCCCGGCGCACGAGCGGCTCGCCGACCGACTCGACGACCTGGCGGGCGCCTACGACCGCCTCGGCCAGGACCGCCAGGACCTCAAGGGCCTCGCCCACGACCTGCGCAACGACCCCAACGCGGTGCGGCCCGAGCGGTTGACGGACCTTGCCGACCGGCTGCCGAACGAGCGGGACCAACTGCGCCGCGACGAGGTGCGCAACGAGCTCGACAAGGCGGGCGAGATCCTCAAGCCCGGCGGCAACCCGACCGCGAAGGCCGACGCCGCGGCCAAGTACCTGACCGACGCGGAGAAGCACATCGCGACGGTCGGCGAGCAGTACGGCGGCGCCTTCCCGCGGGCCGGCGCGGGGCAGAAGCACCCCGCGGGCCTGTTCGACCAGGCCGTGCAGGCCAAGGTCGAGGACGTGCCGAAGCTGATCGAGGAGATCACCGCCGGCCTGTCCAACAGCGCCTCCAACCTGCGCTTCGGCGACGAGCTGACCAACAAGTGGATCCAGAACTTCCTGGACCCGCACGTGGTCCGGGACCAGGACGTGCTGACCGCGGTCGCCAAGGGCCACCTGCCGCCCGAGGCGCTGTACTCGCCGCACACCCTGGACCTGCTGCGCGGACTGCGCAGCCTGGAGGACACCGGTCTGGTGCCGCGCGAGCTGCGCGACCTGATGGCGCCGAAGACCGAGGCCGACATGGTGGACCTCCACCAGCCCGGCCAGAAGCCCAGCGCCAGCGCCGTCAACATCGCCGACGAGCACGGCATGCTGACCCACGCGGGTGGTGAGACGCCGGTCTCCTCCTCCGGCGACTTCACGCGGCAGCCCGGGCAGTCGGCGAAGCCGGTGGTGGGCTCCGAGGCACTGCACGACCCGGCCCGGGACGCCCTTCCGGGCGCCGAGGGCCGCGAGATCGGCGCCACCCCGCCCCCCGCCACGCCCCGGCCGCAGACCCCGCACGGCGACCTGCCGCCGGCGTCCCAGGACACCGACGTGTCGATGGGCTCGCCGGACCACGACACGCCGACGCCCTCGCAGGGCCACGACGTGCCGATGGCGTCGCAGAGCCAGGACCAGTCGATGGCCTCGCAGCAGACGGTCCGTCCGGAGAAGCGCCGCGTGGACCCGGACGACGACACCCTGATGACGGACGCGCCGGCGCCCAAGCGCCGGGCGACCGAAGCGGTGCCCCCGCCCCCGCCCCCGCCGCCGGTCGCCCACCCCGCCGCGACCGACCACCAGGGCGCGGGCGCACACGCCTTCGGCTCGCTCCCGTCGCCCCCGCCGCCGGTCGCCGGGCACGGCACCGGTGCGCCCGAACACCGGCAGTCCCGTTCGATGGACGTCGACGAGCCCGCGCCGACCGTCCCGCACCAGCGCGACGCGGACGGCGACACCGTCATGCACGAGCCGCCCGGTTCGAACGACCGCAAGCGCGGGCGCGACGACGAGGACGACCAGCCCGCCCCCGACCGGGAGCCGAAACGCCGCCGGACGCCGTCGTACGAGAACACCGACGGCGTCATGCACGACCGCGGGTACCAGGCGGTCGACGCCCGGCACCCGCTGACGCAGGACCTGGTGGGCTACCTCGGCGGCGCGCCCAAGGTGCACCCGCCGATGAGCTCCTCGCTGCTGCAGAAGGTCAACCCGCACGCCGCGCCGGTGCACCCGGCCGACGGCTTCCGGGCCGGCAACGACCTGAACGCCTGCCTGGAGAACGTCGAGGCGTACCGGGACACCCACTTCGGCCGTCCCCGGGTCTCCGGGCAGACGCTGCACGGCACCGTGGAGCCGATCCCCGGCAACACGCTGTGGAAGCGGCACGACGGCCCCGCGCTGTTCGGCGAGGGCGACACCGCGGTCCAGAAGCTGATGGAGAAGGTGCAGGCCGGCGGGCCGGGCAGCTTCGCCACCGTGCTCGGCGCGAGCAAGGAGGGCGGCGCCGGCCACGCGGTCGCGCTGGTCCACGACCGCGACGGGCGGCTGCGCTGGGCCGATCTGACGGACCGCAAGGTCACCCCCGCCACCGGTGGGATGCCGGAGAACTTCCGCTCCGACTGGACGGTGTGGGCGTCGGTCGCCGACCCGCACGAGAACAACATCTCGGGCCCGCACGACCCGAACTTCATGGACACCTACTCCACCTTCACCCGGCCCCCGGGCGAGCACGCCCCGGAGCCGATGGACGTCGACGACTTCGGCACCGTGCCGCCGTCCGAGGCGGTCGGCAGGTTCACCGGGCACCCGGACCCGCAGGCCGCCCGGGTCGCCGAGGACCGGATGGTGGCGCTGCAGACCCACACCGAGCAGATCTACGAGCAGATCCAGACCAGCCTGGGCCGGCTCGCCCTCGGCGAGGAGGGCCTCACCGGCCGCCCGGACCGCACCGCGGAGGACCTGCAGTACAACCTGTGGTCCGGCCCGGAACGCTGGGCCGCCGACCCGAAGCTCGGCCCGCGCTACGGCTCCACGGTGGAGCAGACCGGCGAGTACCAGGCGCACCACGCGCCCGGGTTCACCATGGACCAGACGGCGTACCACTACGACGCCCTGGACCAGCTCAAGGGCGCCGGCTACCCGGACTCCCGGCCGCCGAAGGACCCCGAGTACCAGAAGCAGCTGGTCGACTGGCTGAAGCAGAACGAGGCCGACGGCATCCCGTACGACCCGCAGGCGGTGGAGCGCAAGTTCCGCGAGCTGCGCGACGGCACCACCGACCGGGACCACGAGGTGCACGACGGCGTCACGCCGTCCGGCCACCCCGAGGTACTGGTCAACCCGCACGGCACCCAGTTCCGCAACGCCTGGGACATCGCCTCGGACTCGGTCGCCGAGAACGCCGCGAAGGCGATGGCCCCCGTGCGCAGTTACGGCCTGGACGAGCCGAACGCCGCGGGCTCCGGCACCGCGCACCCCGCGCCGGACGGCACGGTGCAGGCCCGGCAGGAGATCCCGATGGTGATCCGGGCCACCGACGAGGTCGCCGGGACGCTCCGCGACAACGTCCAACTGCGCCACGAGATCGCCCGGTTGGCGGGCGACGAGCAGACCCGGCACGAGCTGACCGTGCTCGCCGCGCAGGCCGGCCACGGCGTCCAGCAGTTCCAGGACGGCGCGCACCTGCTGGAGACCGGCCGGCGCCCCGAGGAACGCGCCGACAGTGCCCGGCAGATGCTCGATGGCCGCAACCAATTCCTGGACTCCATCCGGGAGTTCGACGCCAAGCTGAAGGGCCAGGAGCTGCCGGCGGCGGACGGCGGCCACGGCAACGCCGCCGAGTGGCTGAAGAACTTCGAACAGCAGGGCGCCGAACGGGGCTTCGGCTCCAAGCCGTCCGAGACCCAGGTGCTGGACGACCACGCGGGCAGCACGCCGGAGCCCACGGCCCGGCCGGAAGGCCAGCCCGAGGGCCGGACCTCGCCCACCGACCGGCCCGACGGGCCGGAGGACGGCGGGTCCGGCCCGACGCCGCCGCGCCCCGGTGGCGGATCCCCCGTCGGCCCCGCCGGCGGCGGCACCCACCCGGGCGGCGGCGCCCCCCGCGCCCGCTCCCACTCCGCCCCGCCCGAACTCGGCACCCGCACCACGACCCCGAGCCGCGGCAGCGACACGCCGCGCCCCACCGCGGACACCCGCACCGGCCCGGGCCCCGAGACCCGCCGCGAGGGCGGCACCGAGACCCGCACCGAGACGGGCCCGGCACCGCGAGTCGAGTCACGGCCCGAGACGCGTGCGGAGACGCGCACCGAGACCCGTCCGGAGACTCGCACCGAGGCGGGCCCCGAGACCCGCTCCGAGACGGGCCCGGAGCCGCACACCGAGACCCGTCCCGAGACTCATACAGAGACCCGCTCTGAGACGCGTCCCGAGACGGGCCCTGAGCCGCGCACCGAGATGAGCCCCGAGCCTCACGTCGAGCAGGAGGGGACCGTTCCGGCGCCGACGGCTTCGCGGGAGTTCCCGCCGGCCGGGCCGTTGGTGAAGGTGGACGGGGACGGGCTCTGTCTGCTGCACTCGCTCGCCGTGAGCGCTCCCGAGCTGGTCGCGGCGCGGACGGCGGGGACCGGTGGTGCGGCCCGGCGGTTGCAGGCCGTGGTCGAGGACCACTTCCGGGAGTTGCCGCCGGAGGCCTGGCCGACCGAGGTGGTGGCCAACTACCGCGGTCACCTGCTCGGCCGCGCGAACCTGAGCAGGGACGAACTGATGGCCTACCTGCCGGCCGACGCCCGCGCGAACTTCGCGGCCGCGCCGCTCCCGGAGCTGCACGAGATCGTCGGCGAGCACCTCACCGACAACGCGCCGCCGCCGTCGGCGCGCGAGCGCGAGGCGCTGATGCAGACCGTCCAGCACTGGGAGGCCCGCTGGCTGACCACCGAAGGCGAGATGCTCCCGGCGGCCGCCGCCCACGCGCTGGGCCTCAGCCTGCGGGTGCTCGACCACGACGGCACCACGCGGGCCGTGTTCGGGCCGGCGGACGGTCGGCAGGTGACGGTGTATCACCAGGGCAACCACTACGACGGCAGCCAGCCGCCGCCGGCCCCGGCGACCACCCACACACCCGCCGTCACCCCGGAGGGCGCGAAGAACGCCGTTCCGGAGAAGGCCGGCGAGAAGCCGCCCGCGACGCCCGAAACCGGGAAGCAGCCGCCGCACACCCAGGAGCCGGAGCAGAAGCCGAACGGTCAGGAGCCGGAGCAGAAGCCGAACGGTCAGGAGCCGGAGCAGAAGCCGAACGGCCAGGAGTCCGAGCAGCAGTCGCACACCCAGCAGCCGGAACCCCAGCCGTCGCACCCCGCGCAGGACCCGTCGCAGCAGCCCCCGGTCGGGCCGAAGACGATCACGGGGAACGACCTGGTGGTCGGGCTGACCGAGCACGAGACGGCCGTCCGGGAGAAGGTCATCGACGTGCTGGCCCGGACCGTGCCGGGCGATCGCGCGGCGGCGCGGGCGTTCGCGGACGCGCATTTCGGCCCGGCGACGCTGCGGCCGATGCTCAGCGCGCTCTCCAAGGGCGAGGTGTGGACGGCGCCGTTCGAGGGCAACGGCTGGAGCGGCAGCGTGAAGCTGCGCGGCCAGGTCACCGAGTCGACGCACCTGCGCACCGAGAAGATCGAGTTCGAGAACGGC
Organism: Kitasatospora sp. NPDC002522; assembly: GCF_053595195.1. Lineage (NCBI taxonomy): Bacteria > Bacillati > Actinomycetota > Actinomycetes > Kitasatosporales > Streptomycetaceae > Kitasatospora > Kitasatospora sp. NPDC002522. The sequence goes on along the minus strand of NZ_JBSFXE010000005.1, from coordinate 147,973 downwards.
GCGGACCGGACCGTGGCGACCGGCACCCACCACGACTCGCAGTGGCAGTACAACATCGGCGTGCAGGCCCGGCATTCGGCCGGCGGTACCGAACCCTCCGAGCTCGCGGCGTACTTCCACGACCGCGGCCAGGGCGAGGTCAACCTCGACCTCGGCGGCATGGTGGCCCGGTCGAAGACCTCCGTGTCCGCCGACGTGTTCAAGTCGACGATGCGGTTGGAGCTCGACTTCGGCGACCTGCGCCACGATCACAGCGAGGTGCACACCGGATCGGGCGGGCGCACCGAGACGGTCGACCTGGGCCTGACCGTCGCCGTCCCCAAGCACCCTGACGCCACGTCAGCGGGCGACCAGCGGACGCCCCCGCAGCGGCTGCTGGACGGCCGGGTCGGCGGACAGGAGATCGTGCTGGACCTGGCGCCGCGCGGTGGCGGCAACGACCACCGGCCGGTGGAGGCGCTGCTCGACCACGTGGACGCGGCCGCCAAGCAGGAGTTCGGCAAGGACTGGCCCGCGATGCGGGAGAAGGTCCTCGCCGAGGTCGACTTCGCCCGTCTCCAGCGGGACCTGAAGTCCATGACGGCCGGTGAACCGGTCACCGTCAAGCTGACCGGTCGGCGCGGGCAGCCGCTCGGCCGGGTCGAGATCACCGCCCGGGTGGGCGAGTTGCACCAGAGCGGTACCACCAAGGAGACCGAGTTCAACATCGGCACCACGGTGCAGCAGGTGCGCAGCTCGGCGAACACCCGTGGCAACGCGGGCCAGTTCGCGCTGGGGAACGTGCTGAAGCCGGCGCCCGCACTGATGGGCGTGGGCGGTGCGGGGCGGCTCGGCGGCGACCGGGTCGAGATCTCGGGCGACAGCCGGGTCTCCCAGCTGACCAGCAAGTCGAAGGTGCCCGGCGTCCTCTACGACGGGCCCGTGCACTTCGAGTTGGCGTTCAACGGCAAGAGCGAGACGCACGCGGCGGGCTCGGCCGACGTCAAGCTGCTGGTGGACCGCGCGGACACCACCCCCGTGGCCTCGACGACCGAGCCGAAGTCCGAGTCGAGCGCGGAGCCGAAGTCCGAGCCCAAGTCCGAGTCGGTCGCGGAGCCGACGTCCGAGCCGAAGTCCGAGTCGAGCGCGGAGCCCAAGTCCGAGCCCAAGTCGGAGGCGAAGCCCGAGGAACCGGCGGTGCACGAGGTCGTCAGCCCGCCGGAGTCGGTCTGGCACGGCGGCGACGACCGGGGCGGACTGGGCGAGACGGTCGTGGTCCGGGACCTGGAGAGCACGGCCGCGCTGCGCACGGCGGTGGACGCCGAGGGCCGGGCGCGGTTCGGCGACGACTGGGACGCCGTCCGCGACCAGGTGCTGCAGGGGTTCAGCCAGCCGAACCTGGCCTCCAAGCTGACCGGGATGACCCGCGGTGAGGCGCTGGAGGTGAAGGTCCCCGGCAAGGAGAGCCTGGTGGTCCGGGCCGTGGCGAGGGTCGAGTCGATGACCTACCGCCGCGAGGACGGCAAGGCCGAGCTCAACACGCTGAACGAGACCAGCGCGTTCAGCGTGGACCGGCGGCTGCTGTCGCGCACCGGCGCCGCCAACGGCCAGCTCGGCGGCAGCGTCGTCAAGGGCACGCCCGGCGCCGACCTGGCGGCCACCGTCTCGGGTCAGCAGCGTGACCGGGTCGGCGGGCAGGGCCGGCAGGCCGACCGGGTGTACGCCAACGGCAAGTACAGTGCCCCGCAGGTCATCTACGGGGCCGACCTGGCGGTGGACGTGCACTTCGGCCGGCCGGGCGAGAAGAACGCCTCGCAGATCTCGGCGCCGGTGCGGGTCGAGGTGGGCGTGGACGCCCGGGACACCGTCAAGGTCCAGGTGCCGCGCAGCGACGACAGCACGGTCTCCTTCAAGCCGCCGACCGAGCCCGCCGAGTCCACGGCGACCGGCCGGGACGACGCCCGCCGCGACGGGGTGGAGATCGAGCGCCCCGCCGCGCCGCACACCGCGCCGCGCCGGATGCGCGAGCAGCACGAGCTGAACGCCTCCTACGTGGTGCACAGCCTGAGCGGTGCCGACAAGGTGCGGACGGCGGTGGAGGACGCGGTCCGCTCGAAGTACGGCGAGCCGTCCGAGGAGGTCAAGCAGCGGCTGGACGCGACCTTCGACCGGATCGCGCTCAAGACCAACCTGTCCCAGCTCACCCGCGGCGGAAAGCTCACCGAGACGGTCTCCGGCACCACCTGGAAGGCCGAGGTCACCGTCACGGCCCGGCTGGAGGACTCCACCTACCACTCGAAGGCGGACAAGTACGAGTTCGAGTCCGGCACCCGTACCTCCAGCGGCCAGGGCAACGTGCGCGATCGCCGCGAGCGGCTGGACGCCGGCGGGCGGTTCGCGGTGCGGACGCCGGTGCTGAACGTGGCGGGCGCCTACACCCACCGGATGGACCGCAGCTACGCCAACGGCGCGGAGACCGTCGGCTCGACCTCGAACCGCGGCAAGCACGTCGAGCCGGCCGTGTTCTTCGACGTCCACACCGCGTACGACGTGAAGGTCGAGTTCAAGCGGCTGAACGTCTCCGACGGCTCGCACACCCAGAAGGTGGACACCGTCGCCCGGGTGGCCGTCCCGATGCGGGACGCCGAGCCGGCGTCCGGTCCGGTCGAGCGGACCACCACGAAGCAGCCGAAGAGCTTCGTGGAGGGACGGCGACTGGACTCCTCGGCGATCGTCACCGACGTGCACGCGCTGCCGGGGACGCACGCCGCCGCCGGGCCCCGGCGGACGCTGGGCGAGTCGGTGCTCTCCCAGGTGGAGTCCGGCTGGAAGCCCGGCAAACTCCGCCGGAAGACCGAACAGCCGGAGGGGCAGCCGAAGTCGGAGCGCAACCCGTTCGGCAGCGACTGGTCGGGAATCCGCCGCAAGCTGGACGAGGAGCTCACCCCCGACAAGCTGCAGTCCCGGCTGAAGGGCATGACGGCCGGGGACGAGATCGTGGTGCGGCACGGGCGGACCACCGTCCGGGTCGGCGCGGTGCTGCGCGACCGGATGGAGCACCTGGGCGAGTCCGGGACCACCGAGTTCAACGCCGGCACCGACGTGCAGCGCTCCTTCGCCGGGACCCAGGGCACCGGCACCGGACACCAGGGCCTGTTCGGGCTGAGCGGTGCCGCGCCGATTCCGGGCGCGCCCGTCTCGGTGACCGCCGGTCTGACCGGCACCGGCGGCGGGGGCCACGACCACGTCGAGGTGCGCAACAGCAGCACCTCGGCCGGTACGGCCACCAAGGCCAAGCTGCCCGGCAGCGCCTACAAGGGCGAGGCGGAGCTGCAGTTCACCATCTCCCGGCGGCCGTTGATCGGCGCTCAGGTCTTCCAGCGGCGCACCGCGACGATCGGCTTCGAGACCATCGTCGAGTCGGGCGAGACCGTGCCGGTCTCCTCGAAGCCGGCCGGCGAGCAGCCCGCCGTGGAGATGCCGCCGCGGACCGTGCCGGCCCAGGCGCCGGAGTCGGTCGGCGTCCCGGTCCCGCCGGAGCGGGTGTGGCAGACCGGTCTGCGCGACACCGACGTGCTGCGCTGGCTGGGCGACGTCGGCGGCGTCCAGGACCTGGTGCGGCTGCGCGGCCCCGAGTACTTCGGCAAGAAGACGTGGGAGGAGATGGCGCCCCAGGTCGGCACCATCACCTCGCACAGCCACCTCTCCGCGCTGTTCGGCCCCGCCAGCCAGGGCGCCGAGGTGTCGGCGACCGTTCCCACCAACCGGGTGACGCTCGGCGGCGGCAAGGGGGTGGAGGTCGGTATGAAGGTCATCTCCCTCGAGCACCGGACCAACGACGACGCGGTCGAGCTGAGCCCGGCCAACACGCTCGGGGCCGGCACCGCGCACTCGGACCTGTCGTCGAAGAACGGGGGCGTCCAGGGCCAGGTCGGTGCGAGCGTCACCGGGACCGTCAGCAACAACCCCGGGATCACCGGCGGCGCCCAGCGGCTGTGGCGCGACGGCGGCAGCCACGCCGACTCCGGCCAGATCGTCTCCAACGGCAAGTTCGCCACTCCGATGGCGCGCTACCAGGGCCATGCCGAGGTCGAGGTGACGCTCTTCGACGGGAACCGGAACCCCGTCAAGGAGAAGGGCGTCATCCCGTTCACCGTCGACATCCCGCTGTCGGAGACCACCAAGTCCGAGGTGCCGGGCGACCACTACCTCGCCTTCACCGGGGAGCAGCGGTCCGGCGAACTGCGCTTCGGCGAGGACTCCGGGCTGCTCGGCGACGTCCACCAGGCCGTGCACGGCGACCGCGGGCCGGTCGACCCCGCCGGCCGGACGCCCGCCGAGCGGGAGCAGTTGACGGGCACGGCGCGCCTCGGCCGGGCCGTCTACGACCGGGAGTTCACCGCGGGCACCGACGCCGGGCGGGCCCACATCCAGGCCACCCACCGGCTGGTCGAACTCTCCGGCGGGTCCTCGGCCTCCGCCTCCTCCCTGCTGGGGGACCTGCTCGGCACTCCCGAGGGGGCCCCGCTGAAGGCGGAGGAGGCGCGCAAGGTGCTCGACTTCGTGGAGCGGAAGTCGGCCGACGGGCCGGTCACCCTCGACGACCTGGTCGCCGGGGCGCACGACGGCTGGCCCGCGCACGAGCCGTACGACGTCCACCGCGAGGCGTGGACCGACCACGGCCCTGCCAGCGAACTGGTCACCGCCGCGATGGCGGCGGCCGCGGACGCCGCCCGGCCGCTGGTCCAGGGCGGGCTGCCGCCGCTCGGCCGGCTCTACCTCACCGTCGCCGGCGAGGGCGCCGGGCTGCCGCTGCGTCAGGAGTTCGAGCTGAACGGCGACCCGGCGGAGCAGATCCGGACCATCGAGGAGGCCACCTACCTGAAGCCGGGCACCCGGCCCGGCGAGGTCACCGTCCGACTGGCCGGGGCGTCCGAGGCGGGCCACGACTGGGACTTCCGGGTCACCGCCCGCCCCGAGGGCAGCCGCGAACTGACGGTCCGGCACCGGAAGCCCGCGGACGACGCGCAGCCGGACGACCCGACCCGGACCGCCGCCGCGGCGAGCGTCACGGCGGCGAGCAGCTTCGTCGCGGGGCGGACCGGGGCACCGGAGGGGGCCGTCTGAGGGCCGCCCTTCCGTCCGCGCCGCAGGTGTTCCGCGGCGCGGACGGGAGGGAATGCGGACGTTGACAGCCGATCGATCCGGTCGGTCTAATGCTGACGCCCGGGAACGGGCAGCTCACGGGGGGAGTCATGGTGGGGAATTCGAGGATCGAAGCACTGTTCGAACGCGACCGGGCCTGTCAGGGCGCGGGCATCGCGATCGAGGAGGTCGGCTCGGGGCGGGCGGTGGCCCGGATGAAGGTCACCGAGGAGATGGCCAACGCGCACGGCATCGGGCACGGCGGCTACGTCTTCCTGCTCGCCGACGCCGCGTTCTCGTACGCCTGCAACAGCTACGGGCCGGTGACGGTCGCGCAGGGCGCGCAGATCACCTTCCTCGCGCCCGCGCAGCTCGGCGAGGAGCTGGTCGCGGAGGCGGTGGAGCGGGCCAAGGCGGGGCGGCAGGGCGTCTACGACGTGACGGTGCGGACGGCCGGGGGCCGGACCGTCGCGGAGTTCCGCGGCCAGAGCACGATGATCGCCGGGGCGCCGCACAGCGACTGACCGGCGCCGGCCGCACACCCTCACGGACCTCCGGGGATCGGTGTGCGGCCGGTGTAACCCCCGGCCACCGGCCGCGGAGACACCCGCGAAATGCGCTCTTCCTACAGTCACCACAAGCAGGTGCAGGTCGAACGGAAGGGCTCCCGTGGCCGGTCAGGTGGTGCAGGACGCAGGGACGCCGGAGCGGACCGGGCAGGTCAGGTCGGTGTGCTCCTACTGCGGGGTGGGCTGCGGCCTGCTCCTGGACGTCGGCAGCGGCCCGGACGGCAGACGGACGGTGCTGCGCGCCTCCGGCGACCCGGCGCACCCGGCCAACCGCGGCCGGCTCTGCACCAAGGGAGCCACCACCGCGGACCTGCTCGCCGCACCCGGACGGCTCGACACCGCGCTGGTGCGCACCGTCCGCGGCGAGGAGCCGGTGGCCACCCCGGTCGCCGACGCCATCGCCGCGACCGGCCGCCGGCTCCGCGCGATCGTCGACGAGCACGGCCCGGACGCGGTGGCGCTGTACGTCTCGGGCCAGCTGAGCCTGGAGGCGCAGTACCTGGCCAACAAGCTGGCCAAGGGGTACCTGCGCACCAACCAGATCGAGTCCAACTCCCGCCTGTGCATGGCCAGCGCGGGCACCGGCTACAAGCTGTCGCTGGGCGCGGACGGCCCGCCCGGCTCGTACCGGGACCTCGACCTGGCCGACGTCTTCCTGGTGATCGGCTCCAACATGGCCGACTGCCACCCGATCCTGTTCCTGCGGATGATGGACCGGGTCAAGGCCGGCGCCAAGCTGATCGTGGTCGACCCGCGGCGGACCGCCACCGCCGCCAAGGCCGACCTGTTCCTGCAGATCGAGCCCGGCACCGACCTGGCGCTGCTGAACGGCCTACTGCACCTGCTGGTGGAGAACGGGCACACCGACGAGGAGTTCATCGCCCGGCACACCGAGGGCTGGGAGTCGATGCCGGAGCTGCTCGCCGACTACCCGCCCGCCCGGGTCGCCGAACTCACCGGCCTGGCCGAGCAGGACCTCCGGACCGCGGCCCGACTGATCGGCGAGGCGGGCGAGTTCACCAGCCTGTGGACGATGGGCCTGAACCAGTCCACCCACGGCACCTGGAACACCAACGCGCTGGTCAACCTGCACCTGGCCACCGGCACCATCTGCCGCCCCGGCAGCGGCCCGTTCTCGCTCACCGGCCAGCCCAACGCGATGGGCGGCCGCGAGATGGGCTACATGGGCCCCGGCCTTCCCGGGCAGCGCAGCGTCCTCGCCCCCGCCGACCGGGAGTTCACCGAGCGGGTGTGGGAGCTGCCGCCCGGCACCCTCCGCGCCGACGGCGTCGGCCGGGGCACCGTCGAGATGTTCCAGCAGCTCGCCGAGGGCGACATCAAGGCCTGCTGGATCATCTGCACCAACCCGGTCGCCTCGGTCGCCAACCGGCGCACCGTCATCGCCGGCCTGGAGCGCGCCGAATTCGTCGTCGCCCAGGACGTGTTCACCGAGACCGAGACCAACGCCTACGCCGACGTGGTGCTGCCCGCCGCGCTGTGGACCGAGACCGAGGGCGTGCTGATCAACAGCGAACGCAACCTCACCCTCGCCCAGCCCGCCGCCGACCCGCCCGGTGAGGCGCTGCCCGACTGGCGGATCATCGCCGACGTCGCCCGCGCCATGGGCTACGCCGACGGCTTCGACTACGACAGCGCCGAGCAGGTCTTCGAGGAGCTCAAGCGCTTCCACAACCCGGCCACCGGCTACGACCTGCGCGGCGCCGACTACGCCCGGCTGCGCGAGACCCCCGTGCAGTGGCCCGCCGCCGACCCCGACGGGCCCGACCGCAACCCGATCCGCTACCTGCGCGCCGACGGCACCCCGCACTTCCCCACCCCCGGCGGCCGGGCCGTCTTCCACCCCCGCCCGCACCTCGACCCGGCCGAACTCCCCGACGACGACTACCCGTTCGTCCTCAACACCGGCCGGCTGCCGCACCAGTGGCACACCCTCACCAAGACCGCGAAGGTGGCCAAGCTCGCCAGGCTCAACCCCTCCCCGTTCGTCGAGATCCACCCCGCGGACGCCGCCGCGCTCGGCATCGCCGACGGCGACGGCGTCGAGGTGGCCTCCCGGCGCGGCCGGGCCGTGCTGCCCGCCACCGTCACCGACCGGGTCCGGAAGGGAAGTTGCTTCGCACCGTTCCACTGGAACGACCTGTTCGGCGAGTACCTCAGCGTCAACGCCGTCACCAGCGACGCCGTCGACCCGCTCTCCTTCCAGCCCGAACTCAAGTACTGCGCGGTCGCGTTGACCAAGGTGCCGACCCCGGCCGCGACGCCTGCGGCACCCGCCGCCCCGGTACCCGCGACCGCGTCCGCCGAGGTCGCCGCCGGCGCGGTGTTCGGCCTGGAGGTCGGCGCGCCGCCGGTGCTCAGCGAGGTCGAACGGCAGTACCTGGCGGGCTTCCTGGCCGCCATCCCGACCGGGCGACCGGGCGTGCCCGTGCTGCCCGTGGACGCGCCGTTCGGAGCCGGGCACGCCCAGTGGGTCAACGGCGCGCTGGCCGGCCTCTACTCGCGCACCGAACCGGCCGCCGCCACCACGCCCGTCCGGCAGGTCCTGGTGCTGTGGGCTTCGCAGACCGGCACCGCCGAGGAGTTCGCCGCCACCGCGGCTGCCCGGCTGCTGGCCGGCGGCCACCCCGCCGCGCTGCTCGCGATGGCCGACGCCGACCCCGCCGCGCTGCCCGCCGACGCCGACCTGCTGCTGATCACCAGCACCTACGGCGACGGCGACGCCCCCGACAACGGCGCCGACTTCTGGGACGCCCTCAGTGCCACCGAACCCGCCCGGCTGGACGGCCGCCGCTACGCCGTCCTCGCGTTCGGCGACTCCGCCTACCAGGACTTCTGCGGCCACGGCCGCCGCCTCGACACCCGGCTCGCCGAACTCGGCGCGCACCGGCTCGCCCCGCGCGCCGACTGCGAACCCGACTACGAGAACACCGCCAACGGCTGGCTCGACGGCGTCCTCACCGCCCTGCGCGAGACCCCGGCGGCCCCGGCCCCCGTGCCCGCCCCCACTGGCGGTCGCCGGGCCCCGGCCGCCACCGCCCGCCTGGTCGGCAACCGGCTGCTCAGCGGCACCGGCTCCGGCAAGGAGGTGCGGCGCTTCACCTTCGACACCCGCGAGATGGAACGCCCGCTGGAGTACGCCACCGGCGACGCGCTGGCCGTCCACCCCGTCAACTCGGCGCAGCTGGTCCAGGAGTGGCTGGCCGTCACCGGCCTGTCCGCGGACGCCGCGGTGACCCTGCCGTCGGTCGGCGAGCTGCCGTTCGGCGAGGCGCTCGCCCGGCACCTCGACATCACCCGGGTGAGCCCCGCGCTGCTCCGCTTCACCGCCGAACGCACCCGCGACGACCGCGAGTTGCGGGCCCTGCTGCGCGCCGACAACACCGACGCGCTGGCCCGCTGGACGTGGGGCCGGCAGGCCGTCGACGTGGCCGCCGAGTTCGCCGTCCGGGCCGGGGCCCAGGAGTGGGCCGAGGTGTTCGGCCGGCTCCAGCCCCGCCAGTACTCGATCTGCTCCAGCCCGCTCACCGACCCGGACCTGGTGTCGCTGACCGTCTCCGTGGTGCGCTGGGAGAACCTCAAGGGCCAGGCCCGCGGCGGCGTCTGCTCCACCCACCTGGCCGACGCCGAGACCGGCGCGGCCGTCCCCGTCCACCTCCAGCGCACCGCGCACTTCCGCCCGCCCGCCGACCCCGCCACCCCCATGATCATGGTCGGCCCCGGCACCGGCGTCGCCCCGTTCCTCGGCTTCCTGGAGGACCGCCGCGCCCGCGGCCACCGCGCCCCGAACTGGCTGTTCTTCGGGGAGCAGCACCGCGCCACCGACTTCTACTACCGCGAGGAACTCACCGACCACCTCGCCGCCGGTACCCTCAGCCGCCTCGACACCGCCTTCTCCCGCGACCAGCGCGCCAAGATCTACGTCCAGGACCGGATGCGCGAGCACGGCCACCAGCTCTGGTCCTGGCTCCAGGACGGCGCCCACTTCTACGTCTGCGGCGACGCCTCCCGGATGGCCAAGGACGTCGACCACGCCCTCCGCGAGATCGCCACCGCCCACGGCGGCCTCACCATCGAGGACGCCGCCGCCTACGTCAAGCAACTCGCCACCGACAAGCGCTACGTCCGCGACGTGTACTGACCGCCCCACGTCAACTCTCGCTGGTCCGGGCCAGGTTGGCGGCCGGCGGAGCGGCGCCGTTCGGCGAGTTCGCCGCGACGGCCGAAGGGCTGGAGTTCGACGGCGAGCGCCCTGGTGGAGAAGCGCACTTGGGCCGCTGCCTAGTCCTTCGGGCGTTCGTCGATGACCTGCTGGAGCTTGCCCGTGCGGGGGTTGGTGGCCAGTTCCGCGCGGGGGACCCACTCGAGTCGGAGGGGGTGGATCGCGCCGAGGGCGACTTCGGAGGTGTAGAGCGGGCGGGCGTCGAGGACGGCGCGGCGAAGGGTCTCGAGGAGGTCGGCCGGGGGCTCGGTGGTGTGGCCGAGGCGGATGATCAGGCCGTCGCGGCCGTCCCAGCGGCGTTGGACGAGCTGCATCCCCGCGATGTGCTGGCCGGGGTCGTGGGCGAGCAGGACGGCGCGGACGTCCTCGGTGGGCATCGCGACGGTGCCGACCCGGGCGCCCTCGGTGGAGCGGCCGAGGAGGCGGAAGCGGCGGCACTCGGCGTCGGTCCACTCGGCGCGGTCGCCGGCGGGGTAGCGCAGGATCGGGACCAGGGTGCGGAACAGGTTGGTGACCACCACCCGTCCGGGGACGCCGGGTTCGGTGATCGGCTCGCCGGTGGCGTCGTCGATCAGCTCGACCACGGTGCGGTTCGGGAAGGCCTCGTGCACCCGCACGTCGTCCCCGGCGACCGGGCCGGCGACCAGTCCGGCGTCGACCGAGGCGTAGCCGATGGAGGAGATGGCGGCGTTCGGGAAGGCGCTGCGCAGCAGCGGGCGCAGGTCGTTGAAGAGGATGTCGCCGCCGAACAGGATGAGTTGGACCTGTTCGGCGGGCCGGTCCTGCTTGAGCAGGGTCTCGGCGACCGAGGAGAGCTTCATCGGCTCGCCGGCCAGCACGTCGACGCCGAAGGAGTGGATCAGGTCGGCGATGTACTCGTCGGGCGCGGCGGCCACCGGCAGTCGGACGTTGTCGACGGGCGCGTGGTGCAGCGCGTTCTCGATGAAGAGGAAGCCGCTGTACAGCTCCCCGGCGCAGAACAGGTTTGCCACCTTCTGGCCGGGCCGGAGGCCGGCGTTGACCAGGCCCGCGCCGAACGCGCTGACGCTGTCGAAGTGTTCGGTGCGCGTCCAGGGCGAGAACTTGGGTGCGCCGGTGGTGCCGCCGGTCTTGTAGACGGCGGCGTCGGTCAGCGGCGCGGTGAGCAGTCGGTTGTCGGGCCAGGCGTTGGCGACCCAGAACGCCGCCTGGTCGATGACCGGCAGCTGGGTGAGCGAGGTGACGACGGTGGGCACGTCGCGGTACAGCTCGGCGTAGAACGGCGAGTTGGTCCGGGCGTGGTCGACCAGGTCCTGAAGCGGCTTGGCGGGCACGGTGGTTGCTCCTCGGGGCGGAGTCGGGACGGGCGGGAGCGCGGCCGGCCCGGCGCGGGCCGGGTGCGCTCCCGGCCCGGGGCGGGAACCGGCGGCGGGTCAGTGGGCGGGCCGTTCGTCGATCACCTGCCGGAGCTTGCCGGTGCGCGGGTTGGTGACGAGCTCGGAGCGCGGGACCCATTCGACCTGGAGCGGGTGGATCGCGCCGACGGCGACCTCCTCCTCGTAGGTGGGGCGGGCGTCGAGGACGGCACGGCGCAGGGTCTCGAGCAGGCCGGCCGGGGGCTCGGTGGTGTGGCCGAGGCGGATGAGCAGGCCGTCGCGACCGTCCCAGCGGCGCTGGACGAACTGCAGGCCGGTGATGTGGTGCCCGGGGTCGTGGGCGAGCAGCACGTCGCGGACGTCCTCGGTGGGCATGGTGACGATGCCGACCCGGGCGCCCTCGGTGGAGCGGCCGAGGAGGCGGAAGCGGCGGCACTCGGCGTCGGTCCACTCGGCGCGGTCGCCGGCGGGGTAGCGCAGGATCGGCATCAGGGTGCGGAACAGGTTGGTCACCACCACCCGTCCGGGGACGCCGGGTTCGGTGATCGGCTCGCCGGTGGCCTCGTCGATCAGCTCGACCACGGTCCGGTTCGGGAACGCCTCGTGGACGCGCAGGTCCTCCCCGGCGGGCACCGGCCCGGCGACCAGTCCGGCGTCCACGGAGGCGTAGCCGATCGAGGAGAGCGCGGCGTTCGGGAAGGCGCTGCGCAGCAGCGGGCGCAGGTCGTTGAAGAGGATGTCGCCGCCGAACAGGATGAGTTGGACCTGTTCGGCGGGCCGGTCCTCCTTCAGGAGCGTCTCGGCGACGGAGGACAGCTTCATCGGCTCGCCGGCGAGCACGTCGACGCCGAAGGAGTGGATCAGGTCGGTGACGTACTCGTCGGGCGCGGTCGCCACGGGCAGTCGGACGTTGTCGACGGGCGCGTGGTGCAGCGCGTTCTCGATGAAGATGAAGCCGCTGTAGAACTCGCCCGCCCGGAACAGGTTGGCCACCTTCTGGCCGGGCTTGAGGCCCGCGTTGACCAGGCCGGCGCCGAACGCGCTGACCGAGTCGAAGTGCTCCGAGCGGGTCCACGGTGAGAACTTGGGCGCGCCGGTGGTGCCGCCGGACTTGTACACGGCGGCGTCGGTGAGCGGGCCGGTGAGCAGCCGGTTGTCGGGCCAGCTGTTGGCGGCCCAGAACGCGACCTGGTCGATGACGGGCAGCTGGGTGAGCGAGGTGACGACGGCGGGCGCGTCGCGGTACAGCTCGGCGTAGAACGGCGAGTTGGCCCGGGCGTGGTCGACGAGCACCTGAAGTGGCCTGGCGGGCATGGGGGTTGCTCCTCGGTTCGGAGTCAGGGGCGGTCAGGGGGCGGGGGTGAGGCCGATCCAGTCGTGGGCGAGCCGCTGGATCGCGGTGCCGTCGCGGTCGGCGAGCTTGGCGTCGAGGTAGCCCGCGGCCCACGCGTTGGCGGGGATCCGGAACGCCGGCCGGTCCTCGGCCAGCGCCTGCAGCACGGCCTCGGCGACCTCGGCGGCGGGCTGTCCGGCGCTCGCCCAGCCCTTGCCCAGCCGGTCCACGTAGCTGGCGAAGGTGTCCGCGTACGGGCCCGAGGCGGCCTGCACGGTGGACCGGTTGACGTCGGGGAAGACGCCGAAGTTGGTGTCGGGGACGTAGCCGGGCACCAGCATCGAGACCCGCACGCCGTGTGCGGCGGCCACCGGGGCGAGCGCCTCCATGAAGCCCTCGACGGCGAACTTGGCCGCGCAGTACGCCTCGTTGAAGGGCTGGCCGACCACGCCGTGCACGCTGCCGATGGTCAGCATCCGGCCGCGGGAGGCGCGCAGCAGCGGCATCGCGGCGCGCGAGACGGCGACCGTGCCGAAGAAGTTGACGTCCAGGTTGGCGCGCAGCGCCGCCGAGGTGGACATCTCCAGCGTCGGGTCGAAGTTGGAGATCCCGGCGTTGTTGACCAGGGCGTCGAGGTGGTCGACCCCGGCGAAGCAGGCCGCGACGGACTCCTCGTCGGTGACGTCGAGCCGGCGGACCAGGGCGTCGGGCGCGGCGGCCCGCAGGGCGTCGGCGCGGTCCGGGGAGCGCACGGTGGCGATCACCGTCCAGCCGGCCCGGCTCGCGGCGGCCGCGGTGGCCAGCCCGATCCCGGAGGAGCAGCCGGTGATCAGCACCACCTGACGGTCCGTCATGAGGTGGCCTCCGCGAGCTCGGTGACGGTATCGACGGCCTTCGGGAGGTCGGCGTCCATCCGGGACTGGATGCCGAGCGCGGGCAGGAAGGAGCAGGCGGCCAGCAGGGTGCCGCCGGCCATGGTCCAGCGGGCCGCGTCGAGGACGCCGAGCGGGCCGGTGAGCAGCGAGACGGCGAGGCCGCCGACCAGCGCGGCGAGCGGGATGACGCCCCAGGTGGCGGTGCGGAACGCGGCGTGCATGACGCCCTGGTGCTGCGCGGACATCCGGGACTGCCGGGCGGGCGCGGAGCACACGTTGATGCAGGACATGAAGAAGCCGTAGCAGCCCATGGTGGCCGCGATGACGGGCCCGGCGGGCACCGCGGGCGCGGCCAGCACGCCCAGGCCGACCAGGCAGTGCAGCAGCAGCGCCCACGCCAGGGTCCGGCCGATGCCGAGGCGTTCGCTGATCTTCGGGGCGACCAGCGCGCCGAGCAGCGCGCCGACGGCGCCCGCGGACATCGCCGCGCCGAACACGCCGACGCTGACGCCGAGGCCGCGGTAGGCGAGCACCGGCAGCACGGTGACGAAGATCGGGCCGCCGGAGTTCAGCGTGACCGCGGCGAGCACCACCCGGCGCAGCACCGGGTCCTGCCAGTTGAGCCGGAAGCCGAGGGTGAGGCGCTGCCACACCGAGCCCTGGGCGACGGTGCGCTCGCCCCACGGCTGCATCCAGCGGAAGCAGGCCGCGGAGACCAGGTAGCTGGCGGCGTCGACCAGCAGCGAGGCGGCGCCGAGCGCGCTGTACAGGGCGGCGGCGATGGACGGCCCGGCGACCTCGGCGACCGAGCCGCTGCCCTCCAGCCGGGAGTAGGCGCGGACCAGGTGCTCCTTCTCGACCACGGCGGGCACGGCCACCAGGTAGCCGACGTTGAAGAAGATCGTCGCGCCGGAGACCACCGCCACGGAGCAGAAGAGCAGCGGCGTGGAGAGGAAGTCCAGCCAGTACGCGAGCGGGATGACGGCGACGGCCAGCACCCGGACCAGGTCGCAGACCAGCAGGGTGAGCCGCTTGTCCCAGCGGTCCACCAGCACGCCCGCGACCGGTCCGAGCAGCGGGATGCCCAGGTACTGGGCCATCGCGACGATGCCGACCTGGAACGCGGAGGCGTGCAGCACGAAGATCATCAGGGTCGGGACGACGAACACCGTCACCCGGTCGCCGACGTTGGAGATCGACTTGCCGACGAAGAACAGGTTGAAGCCCCGGCCGAGTGACTGGGGCATGCGCAGACTCACGATTCCTCCCGTACGACGAAGCCGGCCGTCTTCCCGGTCCGGTCGTTGCTGACCAGCGCGTCCACCACACGGACCCGGACGTTCTCCGGGTCGTGCACGAAACCGGTGCTCAAGGTGAAGGTGCTGGACAGCAGTTCACGGCGCAGCGACTCGGTGTCGACCTGCGCGCCGGCCGCGGCCAGCAGCAGCACCTCGACCCGCAGGGCCCGCCCGGCCTGCTCGGTGATCAGCACCTGGCCGCGGGTCACCCCCGGCTCGGCCTCCGCCCGGGCGAGCAGCTCGTCGACGTGCAGGCCCAGTCCGCGCACCTGCACGACGTTGTCCCGGCGGCCCAGCACCCGCATCGCGGGCTCCGGCCGCCCGCACGGGCAGGACACCAACTCGCCCGCGTCGCCGGTGCGGTAGCGCAGCACCGGGTTGAGCATCGCCGGGTCCAGCGAGGTGAAGTCCAGCAGCCCGCCCTCGCCGACGTGCACCAGCTGGTGCGGGAACGGGTGGAAGGTGTCGGCCGGGCAGTCCGGCGTGTTGGAGCCGACCACCCAGGTCTCGGTGGACCCGAACATGCCGTGCCGCCGGGCCTCCGGCGCCACCGCCGCCAGGTCCTCCTCCAGCTGCGGCTGCCAGGCCTCGCCGAGCCACAGCACCTTGCGCAGCGACGGCAGTTTGATCCCGGCGGCGCGGGCGTGCGAGAACCACAGCCGCAGCACGCTCGGGGTGCCGCCGATCGCGGTGACCTTCCGGTCGGCGAGGAAGGCCAGCCACTCCGGGTACTCCTCCCGGGTGACCGAGCCCAGCGCGATCACCCGGCAGCCGGACAGGTCCGCCAGGCCCGCCGCCAGGAAGTGCGCGCCCCACATCCGGCCCGCGCCCCAGGCGTTGACGAACACGTCGTCCCGGTCCAGCGGCTGCCAGTGCTCGTACACCTTCGCCATGTAGAACCCGGTCGGCGCGTACCCGACCTTCGGCGCGCCGGTGCTGCCGCCGGACTGGAACAGCCAGGTCGCGCCCTGCTCCGCCTGCGGCTCCAGGTGCGCCAGCGCCACGTTCAGGTCGTCCTTGGCCAGCGGCGGCAGCGCGGCGACGTCCGCCAGCGACACCGGTTCCGGCGCCCCGTCGTAGCGGGCCGCCAACTCCGGTACGGTGCGCAGCTGTTCCAGCGTGCGGCGGGCCACCGCGAGGCCCGGCGCCGCGGCCTGCCCGGTCAGCGAGAAACTCATCGCGCCGCCCCTCCGTTCGCCAGCCACTTCGCGTGCGCGTCGCGGTACGCGGTGAACCGCGCCCGGGTGACGTCCCGTTGCACCGAGCGGTGCGGGTCGTCGAAGTCGGGGGCGATCACCCCGTCCGGCTCCAGCTCGGAGAACCAGAACCGCTCGCCGTCGTGCAGGAAGTCCACGCAGAAGAACGGGATCGGCAGTTTCCGCGCGAAGTACTCGGTGGCTTCGGCGAGTTCACCGGGAAGCTCGCAGAAGTCCATCGAGCCGCCGCGGCTGGCGTTGGCCACCGGCGAGCCCGCCTCCGGGGTGCGCCGCAGCACCGCGTACGGCCGCCCGTCGACCACGTAGACCCGGTAGTCGACCGTGCCGTCGCCGAGGTACGGCTGCGCCACCAGCGTGGTGTCGCCGCCCTGCGCGAGGCTGGCCAGGCCGCGGACGTCCTCGCGGGAGCGGGCCAGGTTGATCCCGCCGCCGCCGCACCAGCCGGCCGGCTTCACGATCGCCGGGAACTCCAGGCCGTCCAGCGCCACCTCGTACTGGTGCTTGGAGACGTCCCGGCCGGAGCCGATCCGCACCGACGGGATCGCCGGGACCGGCGAGTCCGCCAGGAACAGCATGGTCGCCAGCTTGTCGTTGCCCAGCAGCGACACCTGCGCCGGGAACGGCAGGTAGAAGCCCGCCTGCTCCAGCACCGTGCACAGCGCCAGCTGGTTGAACACGTCCATCGACTGGTACGGCAGCGAGTACAGCGCCGTGATGAACAGGGTGTCCTCGGGGGTCACCAGGTCCTCGTCGACGTACACCTTCGGCCGGGCCGGATCGATGCCGTCCACGGTCACCGCCTCCGGGGCGTGCCGGGTCCAGCTCATCCCCAGCTCCGCGGCGATCTCCGCGTACATGTCCCAGAAGTAGTGCTGCCACATCGCGCCGGACCGGGTGGACTCCCGGTCCGGGAAGATCCAGCACATCCGACGCAGCGGCGCCAGGGCCTCGCTCACTCGCTCTCCTCCAGTTCGAAGTGCCCGTCCAGCGCGAAGTGCCCGGCGCGGACGCCCTGTTCGGCCCACCAGGCGCGGCCGGACTCGGGCAGGGTGTCCACCGGGTCGAAGTACGGGTGCCGGCGGTCGGCCAGCTCGGCCGGCTCCGGCGCGTCACCGGAACGCAGCTCCAGACCGGTGCGGTAGTTCTTCGTCCAGTACGAGACGCCGCGCTCGCGGTCGTAGTCGACCGCCTGGTGCACCCAGCGCTTGCCGACGTGCGGGACGTCGGCGACCATCCGCGGCGTGGCGTAGCCCGGCAGGTAGCCGAGGATCGCCTCCTGGAGCCGCTGCGCCTCGGCCAGCGAGGTGCGCCAGTGCTCCGCGTTGGGGATCACGTCGCACAGGTAGAAGTAGTACGGCAGGACGTTCGCCTCGCCCTGCAGGGCGAAGCACAGGTCCAGCAGGTCCTCCGGGGTGGCGTTGACGCCGCGCATCAGCACGCCCTGGTTGCGGACGTCCCGCACCCCGGCGTCCAGCAGCGCCCGCGCGGCCTCGGCGACCAGCGGGGTCACCGAGGCGACGTGGTTGGCGTGGGTGTGCACGGCCAGGTTCACCGAGCGCCGGGCGGCCAGCCGGGCCACCCGCTCCACGCCGCGCAGCACCTCCGGCTGGAGCCAGTGCTGGGGCAGGCCCACCACCGACTTGCTGGCCAGCCGGATGTCCCGCACCGAGCCGAGCTCCAGCAGCCGCAGCAGGAAGGACTCCAGCCGCGGCCACGGCACGTTCGCCAGGTCCCCGCCGGAGACCACCACGTCGCGCACCGTCGGGGTGCGCTTGAGGTAGTCCAGCATCTGCTCCTGCCGGTCGGCGGGCCGCAGCACCAGCCGCGACTTGGCCACCTGCGGGGTGGAGGTGCCGACCAGGTCCATCCGGGTGCAGTGCCCGCAGTACTGCGGGCAGGTGGACAGCAACTCGGCCAGCACCTTGGTCGGGTAGCGGTGCGTCAGGCCCTCCACCACCCACATCTGCGCCTCGTGCAGCGAGTCCCGGGCCGCCAGCGGATGGCTCGGCCACTGCGGGTGCCGGTCCAGGCGCACCGGCAGCATGTACCGGCGCACCGGGTCGGCCAGGAACGCCTCGGTGAAGGCCTCCGGCGCGAGCTCGGCGCCGACCGCCATGGTGTTCAGCATGTGCGGCGGCACCAGCACCGGCATCGTCGCGAACTCGGCCTGGTCGGCCGCGAGTTCACGGTAGAACCGGTCGGTGAGCAGCTCGCCGAAGACCCGCCGCAGCTGCCGCTCGCCCTGCACGCAGTTGGCCCGCTGCCACTGCGCGTCCCGCCACTGCTCCGCGGTCACCTCCCGCCAGCCCGGCAGCCGCCGCCAGTCCGGCTCGACCAGCGGGCGCCGCACGTACTGGTACGGCTGAAGCTGACGGTCCATCAGGAATGCTGCTCGGTCAGCAGGGCGGCGTGCCGGGTGCGCAGCTCGCGCTTCAGCACCTTGCCGGTCGGCCCGAGCGGGAACTCGGCGTCCGTGCCGGCCACCCGGAGCCCCGCCAGCTCGGCCAGCCCGGCCTTGGCGAGCTGCGCGTTGGCGGCCTCCAGCAGCCCGTCCGCCGACGCGCCGGCCTGCAGCCGCACCACCGCGACCGGCCGCTGCCCGCCGTCCGGGTGCGGCACGCCCACCACCGAGCAGTCCTGCACCGCCTCGGCGCAGTCGGCGAGCAGCACCTCCTCCAGCGGGAGGCTGTACACCGGCCCGTCCAGGGTGTCGATCACGTCGACGGTCCGGTCCAGGTGGTAGAACCGGCCCTCCGCGTCGCGGCGGGCGATGTCGCCCGTGAGCCAGTAGCCGGCCAGCCGGAAGGAGTCGGTCAACCGGGCGTTGTTCCAGTACCCGTGGGTGATCGAGGGCGCGACCACCGCCAGCATGCCGACCGTCCCGTCCGGGACCTCCGCGCCGTCCTCGTCCACCACGGCGGCCTTCACGACCACCTCCGACGGCTTGCCGACGCACCGGTCGTTGCGCTCGGTCTCCGGCGAGGTGACCTGGCCGAACAGCGCCATGCCCATCTCCGAGGAGCCCAGGCCGTCGATGAACTGCGAACCGGGCAGCGCCGGTTGCTCGGCCTTCTCCTGCGGCAGCAGCCACGGCTTGATCAGCCCGGCCGGGCGCTCGCCCAGCTGCACCAGCCGCCGGATGTGCCCGTAGTGCGCGCTGTCGCCGGTGTTGAACCAGGAGTGCACCTTCGCCGCGCCCGCGACCGGCAGCTCACCCGTGGCCAACTCGACGAAGGTGCGCGGGAAGGACGCCACCATGGTCGGCAGGAACGCCTCCATCACCGGCTCCACCGTCACCCGCCGCCAGTCCGCCATCACCACCGTCGGCAGGCCCAGCAGGGTGGCGGTGAGGAAGTAGCTCAGCCCGCCCGCGTGGGTGTGCGGCATCAGCGACATCAGCCGGTCCGAGGACTCCGCCGGGAAGCGCACCATGCGCGGCTGCTTGCCCTCCCAGAACTGACGGTGCGCCAGCGTGGTCGACTTCGGCGTGCCGGTCGTCCCGGAGGAGTGGATCAGCGCCACCACGTCGTCGGCCGCGTGCTGGTACGGGTAGCCGTCCGGCAGCGCCGCCGCCCCCGCGTCGAACGCCTGCACCTCGGCGGCGAGCGCCAGGAACCGCGGTCTGCGCTGCGGGTCCTGCCGGTACGCCGAGGCCAGCCGGGTGGTGTCGTCCGCCACCACGCCGACCACGCCGACGTGGTTCAGGTAGCGCACCATCACGTCGTGCCGCATCGCGTCGTTGATCAGCGCCGGCACCGCGCCCAGCGCGGTCAGCGCGAAGAAGTGCAGCAGCGGCTCCAGGCCCTCGCCGACCACCACGCCCACCGGCTCGCCGGCCCGCACCCCGTTGGCGTGGTACCAGGCCGCGTACCGGTCCCGCAGCGCCGCGAGGTCCAGCAGGCTGTGCCCGTGCAGCACCACCTGCCCCCGGTGGTCCGTGCGGTGGCTGAACGCGTACGGCACCGCCCGGTTCGGGTTGGCCGCGATCGCCCGATCGAGGAAGTTGCCCGCCCCCAGCGTCGGGTCGGTCATGAACTGCTCGCGGACGGCGAGCGGGGCGATGGAACTCTGGTCGCTCATGGCGGCCTCCCATGGGTACTCGTCGCCGCAGGGCGCGCCCGGTGGGGCGCGCTCGGTGCGGCAGGATGGAGAGTTGACGGAACGTCGGGGAACGGGGGTCGGTCAGCGGGGGAGCAGCTCGGCGGCCACCCGGCGGCCGGAGCGGATCGCGCCCTCCATCAGCCCGAAGAACTCGGTGCTGGTCTCGGTGCCCGCCCAGTGCACCCGCCCGTGCGGTGCGGTCAGCGCGGGGCCCAGCGACAGCCAGTCGCCCGGGCCGAACAGCGCCGCGTAACAGCCCTTGCTGAACGGCTCGTTGACCCAGTCGGTGACGTGGAAGCCGATCGGCTCCGGCAGCATCGGGAACAGCCGGGCGGCCTGCGCGACCGCGGCCGCCCGCTGCTGCCCGGCGTCCAGCGCGGCGAAGCGGTGCGCCTCCGCGCCGGTGACGAACCCGGTCAGCACGCCCGGCGACCCCTCCGGCGGGGTGTCGTCCACCGTGGACAGCAGCGGCCCGGCCGCGTTCACCGACCAGCCGGACAGGCCGTGCGCGCGCCACACCGGCTCCGGGTACACCAGGTTCAGCTTCACCGCGCAGCCCCGCCCGGTGCGCACCCCGGCCCGCGGCGCCGGCCGCCCCGGGCCGAAGTCGATCGCGTCCGCGAGCAGCGGCGGCACCGCCACCACCACCGCGTCCGCGCGGTAACTCGCCAGCTCGGTGTGGACGGTGACGCCCGCGCCGTCCTGCTCCACCGCGCGCACCGGCTCGCCGCAGCGCAGCCCGCCGCCGTCCGCGCGCAGCCGCTCGGCCAGCCGCTCGCACAGCCGGTGCGCGCCGCCGGCCACCCGGTCCTGCTGCGCGCCGCCCTCGAAGGCGTTCAGGTAGCGCAGGCCGCCGCCGGAGCGCAGGTAGGTCGCCATGTGCAGCACCGACACGTCGGCCGGATCGGCGGCCATCATCTCGCCGAGGAACAGCGGGAAGAACAACCGGGCGTCCGGGTGCGGCAGTTGCTGCTCCGCCCAGTCGGCGGCGGTCATCCCGTCCAGCAGCTCGGCGTTCGGCGTCAGCCACGGCGCGTCCGGCCGCACGGCGGCGGTGAGTTCGTCCAGCAGCTCGAACAGGTCGCCGAGCGCCACCGCGTTCAGCGGCGGGAACCGCCCGTCCCGGGTGGCGTGCTCCGGGCCGTCGCCGAGCGCGAAGCGGCTCGCTCCGAGCATCGTGGTCGGCGCCGTCTTCAGGTCCGACTCGGCGAGCAGCGCGTGCAGTTCGGTGTGCCGGTCGCCCAGGTAGGCGGCGCCCGCATCGATCCACCGGCCCGGCGCGACCTCCACGCCACGGGTCCGGCCGCCGACCGCCGGCTGCGCCTCCAGCACCGTCACCGCCACGCCGTGGCGGGCCAGTTCGGTCGCGGCGGTCAAGCCCGCCAGGCCCGCGCCGACTACCACCGCGCTCTGCACCGGGGCGCCCAGCGGGCCGCCCGGGCCGACCAGGGCGCTCATCGGGCGGCGCCCTGGACGCCCGTGAGCCCGGCGGCCGCGACCCGGTCGGCGACGCCCGCCGGGGTCGGATCGGCGACGAACTCCTCGAACGAGAGCTCCACCGCGTGGGCGCGGGCCACCGCGCTCAGCACCCGGGTGGCGATCAGCGAATCCCCGCCCAGCAGGAAGAAGTTGCCGTCCGCCGGGACCTCCGCCGCCTCCAGGACCCGGCAGAAGATCGCCGCCACCGAGTCGAGCAGCGACCCGTCGGCGGGCGGAGCGGTCGCGGGCGAGGCGGCGGCGGGCATGTCGAGGCTCATCAGGGTCTCCTTCGACCGGTGCGTGGTGCGCGTGGTCCGGCAGGTGCGAGCGGTGCGTGGTAGGCGCGGTGCTGGGGTACCTGGTCGGCTGAGCGGTGCTGGTGTGCAGGCTGAGCGCGGTGCGGGTGCGCGGTGGTGGCGCGCGGGCGGTGCGGCCGTGCTGTGCAGGAGGTCTGACGGGTCGTCAGATCACGGTGCGTACTGCGGTGGTGCGGGGGTCTGCGGAGTCCGTACGGGGCGGTCAGTGCACGGGTACGGCGCCGTGCAGGCGGTGCGAGGCGGCGCGGTCGACCTTGCCGCTGGCGGTGCGGACCAGGTCCGGCACCACGGTGATCCGGCTCGGCACGAGGTGCCCGGGCACCCGTTCTCGCAGGAAGGCGAGCAACTCGGCGGCCAGCGCCGGGTCCGGCCCGCCGGTGCGCGGCACCACGTAGGCGACCAGCGCCGCGCGGCCGGCCAGCGTGGTGGCGGTGACCGCCGCCGCGCCGACCTCCGGGTGGGCGCCGAGTCCGGCCTCCACCTCGGCCGGGTCGACCCGGATGCCGCGGATCTTCACCTCGTGGTCGAGGCGCCCCTGGTGGGTGAGCACCCCGTCCGGGCCGGCGCCGACCCGGTCCCCGGTGCGGAAGTACCGCCGCCCGTCCGCGGTGGTGGTGAACCGCTCGGCGGTGGCCTCCGGCAGGCCCAGGTAGCCGAGCGCCAGGGCCGGGCCGCCGATCAGCAACTCGCCGTCCGGGCCGACGACTTCCTCGACGTGCGGCAGCGCGCGGCCGATCGGCGCCCGCGCGGCCGGGTCCCAGGGGGCGCCGGGCCGGGCGGAGTCCGGGCCCAGCAGGTCCACCGCGTGGGTGATCAGCGTGGTCTCGGTGCAGCCGTAGGTGTTCAGCAGCCTGATCCCCGCGGTGTCCAGCCGGCTCCAGTCGGCCAGCCGGGCCGGATTCGCCGCCTCGCCGCCGATCACCACCAGCCGTACGCAGGACGGGAGTCCGGCGCCGGGACCGTCCTCCGCCAGGTGCAGCACCAGCTCGTGCCAGAACGCCGTCGGCAGGTCCAGCACCGTGACGCCGCGCTGCTCGACCATCCGCAGCAGCCGCGGGAAGGACGCCGAGTGCGCCTCCGCGTCGAACACCAGCCGGGCGCCCGCGGTCAGCGTCGGCAGGATCTCCTCGAAGCAGGTGTCCCAGTTCAGCGAGGCGAACTGCAGGACACGGTCCTCGAGGGTGATCCCGAACAGCGCGCGCAGTGACGCCGTCGACGCGGAGATCGCCCCGCGCGGCGTCAGCACCGGCTTCGGGCGGCCGGTCGACCCCGAGGTGAAGAGCAGGTAGGCCGGATCGTCCGGCTGCGCCGTGACCCGCCGGTCGGTGCCCGGGTCGCCCGCAGCTGCCAACTCAACGTGCTGAATTCCGAGTTGACCGGCCAGCGCGTCGGCATCCCGGCCGACCAGGGTGCGGCAGCCGGCCGCCGCGACCATCGCCCGCTGCCGCTCGACCGGGAACGCCGGGTCGATCGGGCAGTAGACGCCGCCGGCCGCGAGGATCCCGAGCAGCGCCACGACGGTGTCGGGGGTGTGCGTCGCCGGCACCGCGACCGGGCTCGGTCGTGGGCCCAGCCGGTCGGCCAACTGGTCGACCGATAACGCGAGTTGCCGGTAAGTCAGGGTGTTGCCGTGGTGCTCGATCGCGATTCGTCCGGGCCACCGCAGAACGGTATCCGCGAACACCTCCAGCAGGTCGGATCGCGACCCGCTGACATCGCCGTTCTTTGACATGCCCGCTCCAAGATAATGCCCAGAGGTGCCCGTCCGTGCTTCGGCGAACCGGGACTCTACCTCTCAGCTTGCGGAGTCACAATGGCCGTTACGGCGACTTCCCAGAGGATCTGTGACAGAACTGTGAACGGCGGCCGGGCGGTCGTTGATCACGTTCCGTGGCGGTGGAGCCCTGGTGAATGCCCGTGCGGGGAAGCGGATTGGACGATGCGTCGGCGAACTGGCGGGGGAGTGCCGGAAATCGGCGGCGGTGCGACGGAATCCGCGCCAGGATGCTTTGCGGACGATATGGCGGCCGGGCCAGACGATGATCGTTTCGCCGGTCCGGGCGGGCCTGGTTGGCACTCGTACAGAGATTCGAACGGCAGTTTGCGGCAGCCGTCCAGGGCGAGCGGAAAACGATTTCCCGTTACCGTCCAGGGGTATGACGAATCGTCGGCCGCGCGAATGCGAACCGCCGGACGCGCTCGGTCCGGATGACCACGGTGGGTGGTCGGGGAGCGGTCGGGACGCCCGGAACAACTCGTCCGAGTGGTGGCTCGGAATGGCCGCCGCGGACCGACCGCCCGGACGTGGTTCTCGACCGCATCCTCGCCGCGGCCCGCGTCTGACGGTCGGTCGGCTCGGGTGTGGGGGCGTCTCGTTCAGAGCGCGACGGGTTCGTCGCTGCTGTGGGCGGCGGGCGGTCCGGGACGGTAGAGGACCAGGGTGGCCACCAGGCCGACGCCGAAGATGGCCGCCGACCACCAGTAGGCGGTGGAGTAGCTGTGGATCGCGGCCTGCGCCTGCGCCTGCGGGGTCGGCTCCTTGCCGACCAGGTAGTTCGCGGCGGCGGTGGTGGCGAGCGTGTTGAGCAGCGAGGTGCCGATCGAACCGCCCACCTGCTGGCTGGTGTTGACCATCGCGGAGCCGACGCCGGCGTCCCGGGGCGCGATGCCCGCGGTGGCCAGGTTCATGCCGGGGGCGAAGATGAAGCCGAACCCGATGCCGGCCACCACCAGCGGCGGCATCACGTGCAGCGCGTAGCTGCTGTTCAGGTCCAGGAAGGTGAGCCAGACCATGGAGGCGCCGGCCAGTGCCATGCCGGTCGGCACGATCGGCTTCCCGCCGTAGCGGGGGAGCAGCACGTTGGTGGTGACGACCGAGGAGACCACCATCGCGGCGACCATCGGCAGGAAGGCCAGGCCGGTGGTCACCGGGCTGTAGCCGAGGATCTGCTGGAGGTAGTAGGTCAGGAAGAGGAAGACGCCGAAGATGCCGGCGCCGGAGATGAAGATGCCGGCGAACGACGCGCCGCGGTCCCGGTCCAGGACCACCCGCAGCGGCAGCAGCGGGTGCTCGGCGCGGGTCTGCCACCAGACGAACAGGACCAGCAGCACGCCGCCGGCCGCCAGGAAGCCCCAGGTCTGCACGTCGCCCCAGGTGTGCGACTCGGCGTTGCTGAAGCCGTAGACGATGCAGAACAGCCCGGCGCAGGCGAGCAGCGTGCCCGGGATGTCGAGCTTCGGCCGCTCGGCGGGGCGTCCGCCGTGCAGCAGCCGCATGCCGCCGACGATGGCGAGCGCCGCGAAGGCCAGGTTGACGTACAGGCACCAGCGCCAGTTCAGGTACTCGGTGAGCACGCCGCCGAGCAGCAGGCCCACCGCGCCGCCCGCGCCCGCGATGGCGCCGTAGATGCCGAACGCCTTCGACCGTTCCCGGCCGTCCCGGAAGGTGGTGGTCAGCAGCGACAGGGCCGCCGGGGCGAGCAGCGCGCCGAACGCGCCCTGCAGCGCGCGGGCGGCGACCAGCATGGTGAAGCTGGTCGCCGCACCGCCCAGCGCCGAGGCGCCGGCGAAGCCGATCAGACCGATGATGAACACCGCCTTGCGGCCCACCAGGTCGGCGATCCGGCCGCCGAGCAGCAGCAGGCTGCCGAAGGCGAGCGCGTAGGCGGTGACGATCCACTGCCGGTTGGCGTCGGAGAAGCCGAGGTCCTGCTGGGCGGAGGGCAGCGCGATGTTCACGATCGTCGCGTCCAGCACCACCATCAGCTGGGCGATGCCGATGACGGCGAGGATCCACCAGCGGTGCTCGTGCTTGCCGCCGCTCGCCGCGATGTCCACGGGCTGGGCGGCCCCGTCCACGGGCCGGACGGCTCCGGCGGGCCCCGGGGCGGCCGGTCCGACCGCGGTGTCCGCTTCGTTCCACTCGGATGAGCGATCCATGCTGACCTCCAGACGGTCCCGCCGCCGGGGCGGGCACGAAGGCAGACGTCTTGATCACCGTAGTGAGACGAGGTCCCGGTCGCGACTCGAGCACCGGCCGTGACCTGCGGGAACGAAGCGGACGCGGAGCGTGAACCCCCGGGGTCGGATACCGCGGTGATCGGGTGGCTCAGCTCAGTCGGGTGAAGGTCCAGCTCTGGGTGGTGGACGAGGTGTCGGCCTGCTGGGTCAGCGGCGCGTTGTCCGCGGTGGAGGCCGCGGTGAGGACCAGGCCGCTGTTGGCGGAGGTCAGCGCGTAGCCACTGCCGCTGGGCGTGATGATCCAGCGCTGGTTGACGGCGCCGGTGCAGGTCCACTGGACGACGGCGGCGCCGGGGCTGACGGAGACCCAGCTGACGTCGGCGCATAGGCCGGAGGAGAGGTTGCGCACCGCCCAGGTGCCGTCGCCGTTGGCGGTGAGCGTCCACTTCTGGTTGTCGCCGCCGTTGACGTGCCATCCGATCAGCGGCGTGCCCGCGGCGGTGGCGAAGTTCGGGTCGTCCACCGCCTGGCCGGCGGCGGTGATCCGGTAGACGCCGCCGGAGACCACGGGGGCGGCGGGGGCGGTGCCGGAGGGGGTGATCCGGTACAGGGCCGCCGCGTGCGGCGGGACGGCGGCGCGGACCACACCGGTGGCGTTCGTGGTGACCGCCTTGGACCACAGGTCCTTGATCGTGTACGAGTCGGCGCCGCCGATGCCGGCGGCCGCCGCCGTGGTGCCGATGGTCGCGGCCACGCCGGTGTCGTTGAACAGCGCCACCGCGCGGTCGCCGTCGGCCAGGCGCTTGACCCACATCTGGAGGCCGGAGTCGTCGGCGGCCCGGCGGCCGCCGTCGCCGAGCGGGTCCTGGTCGACCGCGATCACGTCGGGGTCGGTGAGGATGGCGTTGGTCGGCGCGGTCATCGAGCGGAGGTCGTTGCCCGCGAGCAGCGGAGCACCCATCAGCGCCCAGAGGCTGAAGTGCGCGCGGGCCTCGTCGTTGCTCAGGCCGGTGCCGACGCCGACCTCCAGCATGTCGGGGTCGTTCCAGTGCCCGGGGCCGGCCTGGTCGGCGATCGCGGGCTGCCCGTTGAGGGCGAGGATGTTGCGCACGCCCATCGGGTAGCTGTTGGTGTTGCCGGTGTTCCAGAAGGTGCCGATGTCCTCGGTGGTGCGCCAGAGGTTGGCGATGCCGCCCCAGTTGAACGCGGCGCCGGTCTTCTCGTCGTGGTACGAGTTCGGGTTGATGCTGTAGACGATCGGCCGTCCGGTGGCCCGCAGCGCGTCCCGCATCACGGTGAACCGCTGCTGCTGGTAGGCGAGATCGCCGTCCGGCGAGCACCAGTCGTACTTCAGGTAGTCGACTCCCCAGGAGGCGAAGGTGTTCGCGTCCTGCTGCTCGTGCCCCAGGCTGCCGGTCGCCCCCGGGTAGTGGCCGGGGCGCTGGGCACAGGTCAGGTCGGTCGGTACCTCGTAGATGCCGAACTTCAGGCCCTTGCCGTGGATGTAGTCGCCGAGCGCCTTCATGCCGTGCGGGAACCGCGTGGTGCTGCCCCGCAGGTTGCCGGCCGCGTCGCGGGTGGGCTCCATCCAGCAGTCGTCGACGACCACGTACTGGTAGCCGGCGGCCTTCATGCCTGAGCCGACCAGCGCGTCGGCGGCCTGCTTGATCAGGTCCTCGCTGATGTCGCAGCCGAAGGTGTTCCAGGTGTTCCACCCCATCGGCGGCGTGGCCGCCACGACGGGTGCCACGGCGGGCGACGCCGCTGACGCCTGGGGAGCGCCCAGGACCGCGCCGAGCGCGAGGACGGCGAACGCCGCGACGGCGGCCCGCCCGCCGCGGGTCCGGGTGGGGGAATGAGGCATCTGCGACTCCTGCCGACTGACACGGGATCAAATATCGTTCGGCCACAGACAACTCGGGATCGGCCCGCCGGTCAAGATCGCCGAGCCGGGTTCGTCGCGCCACCGGTACCTGAGGTGGCGTCAGCCCATCTCGCGGCTCACGACCGGATCGGGCAGCGAACCGGTGCCGACGTACCGGTCGACGGGCGTGACGGCGCGGCGGTAGGTGGCGTAGAGCAGGACGGCCGTCACGGCGGAGACCGGGAGCGCGACCAGGTTGAGCAGCAGCACGTACGGCTCGCCGGCGGCGGTGGAGTAGAACTGCAGGAAGGCCGACCGGAAGGCCATGGTGCCGAAGGTCAGGGCGGCGAGCCGCAGGGCGGTGGGCCAGCCGGAGTGGAGCAGGCGGACCGTGCGGACCGGGCCGCGGCCCTCCAGGAAGGCGGGCAGGGGGAGCAGCAGGCCGACCGCGGTGAGGTAGATGCCGACGGCGGCGATCAGCAGGGCGACGGGCAGGTCCGTGGGGTCGAGGAGAGTGGCCGGGGACCACAGCCAGGCGACGTCCTGCAGCGTCTGCGGGTTGCACAGCAGGAGCCAGAGCGTCAGCGGGGCGATCCGGCGCGGGTCGGGACGGGCACCGGTCAGGACGGACAGCTGCACCCACCAGGCCAGCGCCCCGAGCAGGGCGCCGACACCGTCCTGCACGAGGATCTCGGTCAGGTTGTAGCCGAGGAACCTCGTGGCCGTCATGGCGACCAGGTGGGCGACCGCGAGGCCCAGGTTCACCAGCAGGAGTTGCCACCAGCACGCGGTGGTCCGTTCGCGGACGATGCCCCACCAGGTCGCGTCGGGGAGTCCCGGAGTGTCGATCACCCGGGGACCGTACCGGACGCCGACGGCGCGGGGCACGGCCATTTGTGCGAAGGGCGCCGGTCGGCCGGGTGACGGCGGGTCAGGAGGTGGCGGCGGCCCAGGTGATGGCCTCGGTGCGTCGGGCGAGCGGGAAGACCCTGGTCTCGCCGGGGCTCATCCAGCCGAACAGCGAGGTGAGGTGGGTCATCCAGGCGATGTCGGTGACCAGGGCGATCCGCTTCCACGAACGGAGGTGCTCGACGCCGACCTTGAGGTCCTGCCAGAGGGCGCCGCCGGAGAGGCCGTCGAACTCGGGGATCACGATCACGAACCGGATCTCGCCCTTCGCGGCGGCCTCCTCCATCGCGGGCAGCACCACGTCGCGGTAGTCCTCGGCGCGCAGCGTGCCCTCGCCGGTCTCGAAGCCCACCACACCGGCGGGCAGGTCGCTCAGCTGCTTGATCATCGGACGGCTCCGGGTGTCGGGGCTACGGGGTCTGGACGATCTGGATCAGGTTGCCGCAGGTGTCGTCGAAGACGGCGGTGGTCACCGGGCCCATGGCGAGCGGCTCCTGGGTGAAGGCCACGCCGAGGCCGCGCAGGCGCTCGAACTCGGCCTTCACGTCGTCCACCGCGAACGAGGCGGCCGGGATGCCGTCCTCGACCAGCGCCGACTTGTACGGCGGCACCGCCCGGTGGCCGGACGGCTCCAGCAGCAGCTCCGTCCCGTCCGGCTGCTCGGGCGAGACCACGGTCAGCCAGCGGGCGCCGCCGCCGAGCGGGATGTCGCGCTTCTTCACGAAGCCCAGCACGTCCGCGTAGAAGCGCAGCGCCTGCTCCTGGTCGTCGACGAAGACGCTGGTGACGTGGATCCTCATGGACTGCCCTCCGGGCTTCGCGGAGCCGGCACGCCCGGCCCCGGCCATCGTCCGGCACGGGCCCGCCCCGGGCAAGCACCGACCTGCCGGGGCACAGCGGTCGTTCGGGCAGCTCACGGCACAGGGGTGGTTCGGGCGGCTCAGGGGGCGGCGGGGAGCCGGGCGGCGACGGCGTCGAGGAGCAGGTCGAGGGCGAGCGGGTAGGCGCTGCGCGGCATGTCGGCGGCGAGCAGGTGGACGGTGGCGGCGATGTGCGGGTGGGTGTCGGGGGAGAGGCCGCGGTAGGCGGTGTTCCAGACCGCGAGGTCGGCCTGCTGGGCGGCGGCGGGCAGGGCGAATACCGCCGAGTCCAGGACGGCGAAGCCCAACGCCTGGTCGATGAAGGCGTGGTAGAGCGGGACGGCCTCGGTGTCGGGGAAGCCGGCGTCGCGCAGGATGCCGAGCATGGTCTCGATCGCCCGGATCTCGTTGGCCCGGCCGGTGGTGCGGTACGCGGCGAGGACCGCGGCCTGCGGGTGCGCCTGGTAGCAGGCGCGGATCCGCAGGCCGACCTCGCGCAGGTCCGCGCGCCACTCGCCGGTCGGCTGCCAGCCCCGCAGGCCGAGGCCGATGAGCTCGTCGGCGACGGCGAGCAGCAGGTCGTCGGCGCTGCGGAAGTAGCGGTAGATCGCGCTCGGGTCGGCGCCGAGCGCGGCGCCGAGCCGGCGGACGCTGAACGCCTGGGCGCCGTGCTGGCCGACCAGGCGCAGCGCCGTCTCGACGATGACCTGCTCGGACAGGACGGTGCCCTGCTTGGTGGGGCGCCGCCGGCGGCGCTCGGGTTCGGGAACGACGCGGTCGGTCATGGCCGCCGAGCTTACGACAACGCCATTGACGTGTGAAGTGCCGGACGGTTTCATCTCAACCTCCACCCGGAGTCGGCCCGACCTCGGCCGGAGCGTGAACGCTCCGGGTGCGGACACCCCCATGTCGGCGCGCCCGTCGCGTGTGCGCGCCCTCCCCCACGACAGATCTCGGCGGTGATCCATTGGCTAGGACGGTCAAGGACCGGGGCCCGGTCCCGGACGGCGGCTCGGCGGCCGCGATGCGCAGGACGGTCGGCGTCGGCGGCGTGGTGGTGATCGCCGCGTCCAGTACCGCGGCCACCACCAGCATCGGCATCGGCCTGGGCCTGATGGCGGGCGTGGTCGGCCTGCACCTGCCGGCCATCATGCTGCTGGCGTTCCTGCCGGTGCTCGGCATCGCCGCCGGCTACGGCCGGCTCGGCCGTGACGACCCGGACGCGGGCAGCAGCTACCGCTGGGTGGGCCGGGCGCTCAACCCGTGGCTGGGCTTCCTCACCGGCTGGGTGAACATCCTGACCACCGTGGTGTTCATGGCGTACACCACCACGGTCACCGGCTCGGCGATCATCCAACTGCTCGGCAAGGCCGGGCTGCACTCGGTCGGCGGGCTGGCACTGGACGCGGACTCCAGCTTCCAGGCCACCCTGATCGGCATGCTGGTGCTGCTGACCGCCACCGTCGTCGCGGTGCGCGGCCTGGACCTGGCGGCGGCGCTGCAGAAGTACCTGCTGATCTTCGAGTACGCGGTCCTGCTGGCGTTCTGCGGCTACGGCCTGTTCGCCGGCGACCAGCCGTTCTCGCTCGACTGGTACGACCCGTTCGCCATCCCGTCGTTGGCGGCGCTGGCCCAGGGCATGGTGCTGGCGGTCTTCTGCTACTGGGGCTTCGAGTCGGTGTTCAGCGTCGGCGAGGAGGTGCACGACCCGAAGGACGCCTCCCGGGGCGGCTTCTGGTCCCTGCTGATGATGCTCGGGCTGTTCCTGTTCGCCGGCACCGCCTTCCAACGGGTGCTGCCGATGGACGAGTTGGCCGACAACGGGGCCAGCGGACTGGCGTACTTCGCCGACCGCCTCGCCCACCAGCCGCTGGCCGCACTGCCGTTGGTCGCCCTGATGTTCTCCGCCGCCGCCTCGCTGCAGGCCTCGGTGATCCCCACCGCCCGCGGCACCTACGCGATGGGCCGGGACGGCACCCTCGGCCCGGTGTGGACCCGGCTCCACCCGCGCCACCGCACCCCCGCCGTCGGCACCTGGCTGATCACCGGCATCTCGCTGCTGCTGGCGGCGCTCTCGCTGGTGATCCCGACCGTCACCGAGCTGATCTCGGCCACCGTCAACGCGATCGGCATCGTGGTCGCGCTGTACTACGCGCTCACCGCGATCGCCTCCGCGGTGCGCTTCCGCCACCTGCTGCGCGAGGACCTCGCCGAGGGGCTGAAGGCGGTGGTCGCGCCGCTGCTCGGCGCGGCGGTGCTGCTGCTGGTCGGCGGCTACCTCGCCTGGACCTTCTACGACTCCACCGACCACTTCGAACTCGCCGCCGACAACGGCTGGTTCGAGCTGTCCGTGCCGGTGCTGATGATCGGCAGCGGACTCGTCGCCGCCGCGTGGTCGCGGTTCCGCCGCCGCTCGGCGTACTTCACCGGCGAACCGGCCCCCACCGCCGCCTGACATCCACCTGACCGTCAGTCAACTCCCGTACCCGGAAGAGAAATCGGAGCACCACCCATGACCCACGCCGACCTGGTCCTCACCGGAGGACCGATCCACACCGGCGACAGCGCGCGGACCCGGGCCACCAGCCTGGCCGTCTCCGGCGAGCGGATCGTCGCGGTGGGCCACGACGAGGTACGGGAGTTGATCGGCCCGCGCACCGAGGTCGTGGACCTGCACGGCAAGCTGCTGATCGCCGGCTTCCAGGACGCGCACGTCCACGCGGTGTACGGCGGCGTCGAGATGGCCGAGTGCGACCTGACCGGCACCGTCGGGGTCGCCGAGTACCTGGAGCGGATCGCCGGGTACGCCGCCGCCAACCCGGACCGGGCCTGGATCACCGGCGGCGGCTGGTCCCTGGAGAGCTTCGAAGGCGGCCTGCCCACCCGGCAGTTGCTCGACCGGGTGGTACCGGACCGGCCGGTGCTGCTGGCCAACCGCGACCACCACGGCGCCTGGGCCAACACCCGCGCGCTGGAACTCGCCGGACTCACCCGCGACACCCCCGACCCCGCCGACGGCCGGATCGAACGCGAGCCGGACGGCACCCCCAGCGGCATGCTGCAGGAGGGCGCGGTCGGCCTGGTCGGTCGGCACACCCCCGACACCACCGCCGCCGACCGCCTCGCCGGACTGCTGCGCGCGCAGGCGCTGCTGCACTCGATGGGCATCACCGCCTGGCAGGACGCGCTGCTCGGCGAGTTCGGCGGCCATCCCGACCCGTCCGACGCCTACCGGACCGCCGCCGAGGACGGCACGCTGACCGCCCGGGTGGTCGGCGCACTCTGGTGGGACCGCGAGCGCGGCGCCGAGCAGATCCCCGAACTCGTCGAGCGCCGCGCGACGTCGAGCCACGGACGGTTCCGCGCCGGATCGGTGAAGATCATGCAGGACGGCATCGCGGAGAACTTCACCGCTGCCCTCACCAGCCCCTACCTGGACGGCTGCGGCTGCGCCACCGGCAACAGCGGCCTCAGCTTCGTCGACCCGGTCGCGCTGCGCTCGCACGTCACCGCACTCGACGCGCTCGGCTTCCAGGTGCACTTCCACGCGCTCGGCGACCGCGCCGTCCGCGAGGCCCTCGACGCGATCGAGGCCGCCCGCGCGGCGAACGGCCGGCGGGACACCCGGCACCACCTGGCACACCTGCAGGTGGTCCACCCCGACGACGTGGCGCGGTTCGCCGCACTCGGCGCGATCGCCAACATCCAGCCGCTGTGGGCCGCGCACGAGCCGCAGATGGACGAGCTCACCATCCCCTTCCTCGGGCCCGAACGCGCCGCCTGGCAGTACCCGTTCGGCGACCTGCTGCGCAGCGGGGCCACCCTGGCCGCCGGCAGCGACTGGCCGGTCTCCAGTCCCGTCCCGCTCGAAGGCATCCACGTCGCCGTCAACCGCCGCGAACCCGGCGCCGCCCCCGACACCCCCGTCTTCCTCCCCGAACAGCGCCTCGACCTGGCCACCGCCCTCGCCGCCTACACCGCCGGCACCGCCCACCTCAACCACCTCGACGACACCGGCATCCTCCGCCCCGGCCACCTCGCCGACCTCGTCGTCCTCGACCGCGACCCCTTCGCCGCCCCCACCGACGAGATCGCCGCCACCCAGGTCCTGCGCACCTACGTCGGCGGCCGGGCCGTGCACGTCACCGAGTAGCCGCCGCGGCGAAGTGGTAACCGCCCGGTCCGGCAGGGTGTCAGGACGGTGCCGGGCGGCCTGACAGGGTGTTCGTTGCCGGGTGGGGGAGGGCGCGGTTAGCGTCCGTGGGCGTACGGACCCCACATCCCCGGAAGCAGGTACGGCATGGCTACCGTCAACGGCGGCGTCTCCTTCTGGTACGCGGCCGACGGACTGCCGGCGCGGCGACCGGCGCTTACCGGGGACGTCGCGGCGGACGTCTGCGTGGTCGGGGGCGGGTACACCGGGCTGTGGACCGCGTACTACCTGAAGAAGGCCGCGCCGGAGCTCGAAATCGTGCTGCTGGAACGGGAGTTCTGCGGATACGGGGCGTCCGGTCGAAACGGCGGGTGGCTGTACAACGGCATCGCGGGGCGGGAGCGCTACGCCCGGCTGCACGGGGTGGCGGCGGCCCGGCGGCTGCAGCTGGCGATGAACGACACGGTCGCCGAGACCCTGCGGGCGGCCGCGGCGGAGGGCATCGACTGCGACGCGCACCAGGGCGGGGTGCTCACCGTGGCCACCAGCGAGGCCCAACTGGGCAGGCTGCAAGCGGCGTTCGAGCACGAGACGGCCTTCGGCGCGGACGACGTGCAGTACCTGGACGCCGCGCAGACCGCCGAACGGCTCCACGTGCAGGGCGCGTTGGGCTCGACCTGGAGCCGGCACGGCGCGCGCGTCCACCCGGCGAAGCTGGTGCTCGGGCTGGCGGCGGCCGTGGAGCGGCTCGGCGTGAAGGTCCACGAGTCCACGCCCGTCACGGAGTTGGCGAGCGGACGGGCCGTCACCCCGGACGGCACGGTGCGGGCCCGCCACGTGCTGCGCTGCACCGAGGGGTTCACCGCCGAGCTGCGCGGGCACAAGCGCGCCTGGCTGCCGATGAACTCCTCGATGATCGCCACCGAGCCGCTGCCGGCCGAAGTGTGGGACGCGATCGGCTGGGACGGCCGCGAGGTGCTCGGCGACGAGGCGCACGCCTACATGTACGCGCAGCGCACCGCCGACGACCGGATCGCACTCGGCGGCCGCGGCCACCCGTACCGCTACGGCTCGCGGATCGACCAGGACGGGCGGACCCCGGACGCGACGGTCGGTCAACTGCGGGCCGTCCTGGGCCGGATGTTCCCCGCGGCGGCCGACGCCCGGATCGACCACGCCTGGTCGGGGGTGCTCGGGGTGCCCCGCGACTGGTGCGCCACCGTCGACCTCGACCCGGCGAGCGGCCTCGGCTGGGCGGGCGGCTACGTCGGCAGCGGTGTGGCCACCACCAACCTGGCCGGCCGGACCCTGCGCGACCTGGTGCTCCGCGACCTCGGCCGCACCGGCGACACCGACCTCACCACCCTGCCCTGGGTCTCCCACCGCGTCCGCCGCTGGGAGCCCGAACCGCTCCGCTACCTCGGCGTCCACACCCTCTACTCCGTCTACCGCCACGCCGACCGACGGGAGACCACCACCACCTCCGCCCTGGCCACCCTCGCCGACCGCATCTCGGGCCGCCACTAACGCTTCTTCTTGGACGACGCCGGGCCATCAGGGGGTCAGGGGCGGTGCAGGACCGAGGCTTCGAAGGTGCGGAAGTCGCGTTCCTGCTGCCACTCCAGCGCCGCCTTGGGGCTCGCGGCCAGCAGTGCGCGGCACCTGGGGGAGGGCTCGGTGCCCAGCGGGCGGCCGGAGCACTCGGGGACGGGCTGGAAGCCGTCGCGGTCGCGCCAGAGGCTGCGGCCGGCGGCGAAGCCGTACTCGAGGGAGGTGCGGGCCAGGTCCTTGAGGTCGCGGTAGGAGAGGCCGTACTGCTGGGTGGCCCGGACGTACTCGTGGGTGATGTCGATCCGCTCGACGCCCGGGTCGTCGGTGGACAGCGCGGTCGGGACGCCGTACTTGCGGTAGAGCGGGAACGGGTGGTCCGGGCCGGAGACCTGGAGGATCTGGGCGTTGCTGGTCAGCGGCACCTCGATCAGGACCTTGCGCTCCGCGAGGGTGCGCAGCAGGTCCGCCGAGTCGTCCTCGTGCACCACGTCGACGCCGTGCCCGATCCGCTCGGCGTGCCCGGTGGTGACCGCCTCGCGGATGTGGAAGCGCAGGTCCTCCGGCTTGACCAGGCCGGGGACCAGCTCGCCCGCGTGCAGGCTGATGTGCGCCTTCGGGTAGAGCGGGTGCAGGAAGTCCAGCATCTGCATCTGGAGCCGGTAGTTGTCCAGCGAGGACTGGTAGTCCTCGGGCTGGACCAGGTTCACCGCGACGAAGCGCTCGTCCTGGGAGGCCAGTTCCATGCCCAGCAGCAGCTGGGCGAAGACCCGCGCCGGGGTGGACGCCCGGGAGGCCTGCGAGATGATCCGCACCGTGACCGCGCAGCCGGGGCGGGCCCCGGCCGTGCCGCACTGCTCGGTGCCCTGGTATTCGGCGAGCCCCTGGTCCAGGTCGCTGCGGGCCGAGTCCACCAGCGCCTGGACCTGGCCGTCCGCCAGCAGCTTGCCGCGCAGCGCCGCGAAGTCCGGGTCGAAGCCGACCTTCGCGGCCAGCGCCGCCACGCCGACCGAGGCCGGGGTGATCATGGTCTCCAGGTAGCTCTGGTGCTGGGCCGCCATGGTGTCGGTCACCTCGGCCAGCATCCGGCCCGGGTGGCGCCAGCTGGCCTCGCCGAACTTCCCGAAGGTGGCGAAGAAGTGGTCGTGGCCGGACTCCGGGCCGGGGGTGAAGTCCTGCATCGACCAGGCCCGGATCACCGCGGTGCGGAACCCCTGGTCGTCGATCGCGTCCTGGGCGGGCCGGGCGGTGGCCGGGCAGGGGCCGGTCATCGAGGTGTAGGTGGCGGAGTCGATGCAGAGCCCGTCGTCCGCCGCCAGCTGGATCAGCAGCTCGGTGGAGACCGCGCCCGAGAGGTGGTTGTGCAGGTCAGCGCCCTTCGGCAGCTCCCGCAGGAACGCCCCGAGCCGCCCGGGGTCGTTGCGGATCGCCTCCAGCTTCCGGGCCACGGCGGGCTCGGACGGACGGGACCCGGGCGTCTGCGCCTCGGCGTGGGCGGGGGCCAGCGGGAGCAGCAGTGCCGCGCACGCGACGACGGCGGCCGTGGTGGTTCGGCGTAGCGAGATCATGAACGCCATGCTGACGGTCCGTCAGCATGGGCGTTCCGGCTGCCCGCGCGTGTCGTCGGTACACCATCCGAACGGGTGGCATGCCCGGGGCGGGTACGGGGAAGGGCCGGGGCAGTCCCGAGGCGGGGCCGAGGCCCCGCCTGCGGCGCGCGGGCCTACTTGGCGCGCTTCTCCTTCTCCTTCTGCCGCTCGCTCTCCTTGCGGACGTCCGCCTGGGTGGCGCGCTCGCGCTGCAGCCACTCCGGGTTCTCGTCCCGCAGGGCGTTGATCTGCTC
The DNA here is from genome assembly GCF_053595195.1 of Kitasatospora sp. NPDC002522. Taxonomy (NCBI): domain Bacteria; kingdom Bacillati; phylum Actinomycetota; class Actinomycetes; order Kitasatosporales; family Streptomycetaceae; genus Kitasatospora; species Kitasatospora sp. NPDC002522. The sequence goes on along the minus strand of NZ_JBSFXE010000005.1, from coordinate 110,928 downwards.
GGTGGTGAGCGCCTCGGTCACCCCGGCGCGGGCCAGGCCGGTGACGGAGACGCCGAGGCGGGCGGCGACCACCTGGCGCGGGTGCGGACCGGTGCGGCGCAGCTCGGCGAGCCAGGCCGGCGGCTCGGCCTGCATGGCGTTCAGCTGGTCGCGGGTCACCACGCCCGCCTGGAACTCCTCGGGCGTGGCCGCCAGGTAGATCCCCAGCTTCTTGGCCGCGGTCGCGGGCTTCATGGACTGGGAGGTCTTCGGCTTGGGCGTGTTCATGCGCTCAAGGGTAAGGCAGAGCGTGACCACCCCGGTGACGGTGGGTAGCCTGGCTGCGTGACAGAGACCCAGCCGACCGCCGCCTTCCGCCTCGTGTACGTCCCCGGGGTGACCCCCACCAAGTGGCTGCGGGTGTGGGCCGAGCGCTTGCCGGACGTGCCGCTGGAGCTGCTCCAGGCGACCGCCGCGGAGGGCGCGGACCTGCTGGTCGGCGGCGGTGCGGACGCCGGACTGGTGCGGCTGCCGGTGGACCGGACGGTGCTGAGCGCGATCCCGCTGTACACCGAGGCCACGGTGGTGGTCTTCCCCAAGGACCACTGGCTGGCCGCCGCGGAGGAGGTCGCCGTCGACGACCTCGCCGAGGAGGTCGTCTTCCATCCGCAGGACGACACGCTGGTCTGGGAGCAGCTGCCCGGCCGTCCCGCGTTCGAGCGCCCGGCGACCACCGGCGACGCGATCGAGCTGGTCGCGGCCAACGTCGGCGTGCTCGCGGTGCCGCAGTCGCTGGCCCGGCTGCACCACCGGCGGGACCTGACCTACCGGCCCCTGGTGGACGTCCCGCAGTCGCAGGTGGCGCTGGCCTGGCCGGAGGCCGCCACCACCGACCTGGTGGAGGAGTTCATCGGCATCGTCCGCGGCCGCACCGCCAACAGCTCGCGCGGCCGGGCCGCCGCCGACCGGCAGCCGGACGCGAAGAAGGCCGACGCGAAGAAGCAGCCGCCGAGGAAGGCGGCGAAGGCGGCGCAGGGCCAGAAGCCGGCGCCGGGTCAGAAGTCGCCGCAGAGGAAGACCGGGGCGCGCACCCCGGCGCGCCCGCCGCAGGCCAGGAAGGGCCGCAAGCGCGGCTGAGCCCGGGAGAGTTGACGAACCGTCGGGTCCGGCCGGGAGGGGCTTCCGGCTGGTGGGACGGTGTGGCCCCCATCATGGTCGACGGGCATGCTTGCCCTACCGACCGAGGAGGATGGCCACGATGGCGCACGCACGGGCCGGGCAGCCGGCCGAGCCGCAGGACCTGATCGACGTCGCCCAGTTGGTGACGGCGTACTACACGCTCCACCCGTCCCCGGCGGAGGTCGCCCAGCGGGTGGCGTTCGGCACCTCCGGGCACCGGGGGTCGTCCCTGCGGACGGCGTTCAACGAGGACCACATCGCCGCGACCGCCCAGGCGATCTGCGACTACCGGGCCGAACAGGGCACCACCGGGCCGCTGTTCCTCGGCATCGACACCCACGCGCTGTCCGAGCCGGCCCGGGCCACCACGCTGGAGGTGCTGGCCGCCAACGAGGTCACGGTGCTGCTGGACAGCGCCGACGGGTACACCCCGACCCCGGCCGTCTCGCACGCCATCCTCACCCACAACCGCACCCGCCCGTCGGCCCTCGCCGACGGCATCGTGGTGACCCCCTCGCACAACCCGCCCGCCGACGGCGGCTTCAAGTACAACCCGCCGCACGGCGGACCGGCCGACTCCACCGCCACCGGCTGGATCGAGCGCCGCGCCAACGAACTGCTGGCCGCCGGCCTCGCGGGCGTCCGGCGGATTCCGTACACCCGGGCGCTGGCCGCCGTCACCACCGGCCGCTACGACTTCCTCGGCGCGTACGTCGACGACCTGCCCGCCGTCCTGGACCTGGACGCCGTCCGCGCCTCCGGGCTGCGGATCGGCGCCGACCCGCTCGGCGGCGCCGCGGTCGCGTACTGGGGACGGATCGCCGAGACGCACCGGCTCGACCTCACGGTGGTCAACCCGCTGACCGACCCCACCTGGCGGTTCATGACGCTGGACTGGGACGGCAAGATCCGGATGGACTGCTCCTCCCCGTACGCGATGGCCTCGCTGATCGAGCGGCGGGACGCCTTCGCGCTCGCCACCGGCAACGACGCGGACGCCGACCGGCACGGCATCGTCACCCCCGACGGCGGGCTGATGAACCCCAACCACTACCTGGCCGTCGCCATCGACCACCTGTACCGCCACCGGGACGGCTGGCCGGCCGTCGCCGCCGTCGGCAAGACCCTGGTGTCCTCCTCGATGATCGACCGGGTGGCCGCCCGGCTCGGTCGGCCGCTGCTCGAAGTCCCGGTCGGCTTCAAGTGGTTCGTCGACGGGCTGCTCACCGGCAGCGTCGCCTTCGGCGGCGAGGAGTCCGCCGGGGCGTCCTTCCTGCGCCGCGACGGGCAGCCGTGGACCACCGACAAGGACGGCATCCTGCTCGCCCTGCTGGCCTCCGAGATCACCGCCGTCACCGGCCGCACCCCCTCCGAGCACTACCGGGACCTCACCGCCGAGCACGGCGACCCCGTGTACGCCCGGGTCGACGCCCCCGCCGACCGCGCGCAGAAGGCCGCCCTGGCCGCGCTCGACGCCTCGCAGGTCACCGCCGACGAACTGGCCGGCGAGCCGATCACCGCCGTCCTCACCCACGCCCCCGGCAACGGCGCGGCGATCGGCGGCCTCAAGGTCTGCACCGAGAACGCCTGGTTCGCCGCCCGGCCGTCCGGCACCGAGGACGTCTACAAGATCTACGCCGAGAGCTTCCTGGGCGCCGACCACCTCACCCGGGTCCAGGACGAGGCCCGCACGCTGGTCGGGGAGGTGCTGGCCAAGCTGTAGTCCGGTGTCGATGGGTGTTGCATTGCGATCCTTGATGTTCGAAGATGTTTGATGTAGCTCGGCGAGTCGTCGAGCCGTGTTGTCGAACCATGAAGGAGTCCCGCGGTGCACAAGACGGTCACCAAGCTGGCCGACGGCCGGGAACTGGTCTACTACGACGCCGAGCCGGGCCTGTCCCGGGACGCCGTGGACCGGCGGCCGCTCGATCCCGCGGACAGCGCCTCCGAGATCCGCGTCGACCCGTTCACCGGCGACCCGGTGACCATCGCCGCGCACCGCCAGGGCCGGATCTACCACCCGCCGGCCGACGAGTGCCCGCTCTGCCCCTCGCGGGACGGGCGGCTGAGCGAGATCCCGGCGGACGACTACCAGGTCGCGGTCTTCGAGAACCGCTTCCCGTCGCTCGCCTCCTCCTCGGCCGCCCACGTCGTCCCCTGGGAGGAAGGCCCGTACGCGCTCGGCCCCGGCGCCGGGCGGTGCGAGGTGGTCTGCTTCACCTCCGACCACGGCGCCTCCCTCGGCGACCTCACCGAGGACCGGGCCCGCCTGGTGCTGGACGCCTGGACCGACCGCACCGCCGAGCTGTACGCCCGCCCGGACGTCCGGCAGGTCTACTGCTTCGAGAACCGCGGCGCCGACATCGGCGTGACGCTCGGCCACCCGCACGGCCAGATCTACGCCTTCCCGTTCACCACGCCGCGCACCGCCCAGGCCGTCGCCCGCGCCGCGGAGTACCGGGCGAGCACCGGGCGCAACCTCTCCGAGGACGTGCTGGCGGCCGAGCGCGCCACCGCCGGGGAGCCCGGCTCCCGGGTGGTGCTGGCCGGCGAGCACTGGACGGCGTTCGTCCCGTTCGCCGCCCGCTGGCCGTACGAGGTGCACCTCTACCCGAACCGCCGGGTCGCCGACCTCACCGCGCTGACCGAGGACGAGCGCGCCGAGTTCCCGCGGCTCTACCTCGACCTGCTGCGCCGCTTCGACCGGCTCTTCCCCGAGCCGGCCCCGTACATCGCCGCCTGGCACCAGGCGCCGCGCCCGGCCGAGGCCGAACTGGCGCTGCACCTGGAGCTGTTCACGGTGCGCCGGACCGCCACCAAGCTGAAGTACCTGGCCGGTACGGAGTCCGGGATGGGCGCGGTGATGAACGACATCCGCCCGGAGACCGCCGCCGCGACGCTGCGCGAGCTGTAACCGCCCGGTTCGGGCCGCAGGCCGCTCGGGGCGCCCCCGCCCCGGGCGGCCTGCGGCGTGCCGGGCCCGGACCGCCGAAGGCGCCGACCCGGGGTCGTACGTGCGAGAGCCGCCCGGCGCGGACCTCGCGCGCCGGGCGGCTCTCGGTGGCGGACGGCTCAGGAGACCCGGTGGGCGCCCTGCGAGGGGGTGGCGGTGAAGGTGACCGGGGCGGTGTACCCGGCCTCGGCGAAGGCGGCGTGCACGGCGTCCGCCACCGCGGCGAGCCGGTCGGTGTCCACCAGGGCGAGCACCGAGCCGCCGAAGCCGCCGCCCATCATCCGGGCGCCCAGCGCGCCGGCGGCGTTGGCGGCCGCCACCGCCAGGTCGGTCTCCGCGCAGGAGACCCGGTAGTCGTCGCGCAGCGAGGCGTGGCCCGCGGTGAGGATCGGGCCGAGGGCGCGCGGATCGCCGGCGTCCAGCGCCCGGATGGTGTCCAGGACCCGCTGGTCCTCCGTCACCACGTGCCGCAGCAGTGGGCGCAGCTCGGCGGGCAGCTTCTCCTCGGCCGCCGCCAGCTCCGCGGCCTCGACGTCGCGCAGCGCCCGCACGCCGAGCAGGTCGGCGGCCCGCTCGCAGCCCGCCCGCAGACCGGCGTAGGCGCCGTCGCCGAGGTCGTGCTTGACCCGGGTGTCGATCACCAGCAGGGTCAGGCCCACCGCCGGGAGGTCGAGCGGGACCTGACGGCCGGTCAGGTCGCGGGTGTCGAGGAAGTAGGCGTGCCCCGCGACGCAGCAGCTGGAGGCCATCTGGTCGAGCGCGCCGCAGGGCACCCCGACGAAGGCGTTCTCGGCGCGCTGGGCGATCAGCGCGCGGGCCGGGGCGTCCAGGCCGAGGCCGTACAGCTCGTCCAGGGCGATCGCGGTGGCGCACTCCAGGGCCGCGGAGGAGGAGAGTCCGGCGCCGGTCGGGACGTCGGAGTCGAAGGCCAGGTCGGCGCCGCCCACCGGGTGCCCGGCCTCCGCCAGCGCCCAGAACACGCCCGCCGGGTACGCCGCCCAGCCGGGGACCGGGCCGGGCGCCAGGTCGGCCAGCACGAGCTCGGTGACCCGCCCGTCGCCCTGGGCGCTGTACAGCCGGATCCGGCCGTCGGCGCGGCGGCGGGCGGCGACCCGGGTGGTGTGCGGGAGGGCGGCGGGCAGGACGAAGCCCTCGTTGTAGTCGGTGTGCTCGCCGATCAGGTTGATCCGGCCGGGCGCGGCCCACACGCCCTCGGGGGAGTCGCCGTAGACGGCGGTGAAGGCGGCGGCGGCATCGGTGGTCATCGGGCGGCTCCAGCGGCGTGCGACAGGTACAAGGGTAGAGCGCAATACTTCAACATATTCAAACACAGCACACCAGAGACGAACAGATGTGTACTGTCGGGTGCGGTGCGGTTCCCGGGCACTATGCTGCTGGCTTCTGCAGGATTCCGGACGGAGAAGACGGTGACCGACGGCGGACTGCTCGCGGCGCAGCGGCGGGCGCTCATCCTCGACCTGGTGCGGCGGGACGGCGCGGTGAAGGTCGCCGAACTGGTCGATCAGCTCGGCGTCTCCGACATGACGATCCGCCGCGACCTGGACGCGCTGACCCGCTCCGGCGCGGTGCAGAAGGTGTACGGCGGCGCGGTCGCCCGCACCGCCAGCGCCGACGAGCCCGGCTTCGAGGCCAAGTCGGGCCTGGAGTCCGACACCAAGGCCGCGCTCGCCGAAGCCGCCGCCGCCCTGGTGCAGCCCGGCAGCGTGGTCGCCCTCTCGGCCGGCACCACCGCGTACGCCGTCGCCGCCCGGCTGCTGGACGTCACCGGACTGACCGTGGTCACCAACTCGCTGCCGGTCGCCGAACTGGTCCGCGCCCGCGGCGAGGAGGCTCCCGCCCTGCTGCTCACCGGCGGGGCCCCCACCCGGTCCGCCGCGCTGGTCGGCCCGCTCGCCGACCAGGCCATCCGCTCGCTCCACGTCGACCTGCTGATCATCGGCGCCCACGGCGTCAGCGAGCACGCGGGCCTGACCACCCCCAACCTGGCCGAGGCCCAGACCAACCGCGCCCTGATCGCCTCCGCCAGCCGGGTCGTCGCCGTCGCCGACCACACCAAGTGGGGCGTGGTCGGCCTCAGCAGCTTCGCCGCCCTGGCCGACCTGCACACCTTCATCACCGACCAGGGCCTGCCGCCGCACGCCCGCACCGTGCTCACCGAGCAGTGCGGCGAACTCCTGGTGGTCTGACCGGGCTACGCGTTCCCGGTCAGTGGTCGGACCCGGTCCAGATCACTTCCTTGCGGTCCGACCCGGCGCCGTAGGTGAACTGGACGGTGAACGGGTCCGAGGTGCCGTTCGGCAGCGCGTAGGGCTCTTGGAGGGTGGACTCCTGGCCCGGGGCGACCGAGTCGGCGAGGAACTTCATGCCGTCGCTGCCGTCGATCACCGGGAAGAGCAGCGTGCCCTTGGCGTCCTGCACGAACGGCGAGCCCGAGCCGTACAGCGAGAGCTGCTTCGACCCGGTGTTCACCACGGTGATCTTCATCAGGACGATGGTCGCGTTCTTCGGCGCCTTGAAGACGGTCTCGTCCGGGGTGTACGGCACCAGCGGCGCCAGCGTGACCTTCAGGCCGTCCGGATAGGTGTAGGACTGGCCGATCGACAGCCGCCGGGCCTTCTGGTCCGCCGCCTGCTCCGCGGCCTTCCTGTCGCGCTCGGCCTGCAGCCGCCTGGCCTCGTCCTCGACCTTCTTGGCCTCGGCGTCCGACTGCGCCTTCTGCTGCGCCCACTGCTCGTCGGCGCGGCTGCGGGCGGCGGCCCGCTCCTGGCCGGCGGTGTGCACCTGCGCGGCGACGAACACGCCGGTGCCGACCGAGACCAGCAGGCCGAAGCCGCCCAGGATCACGCCGGTGAGCGCCATCCCGCGGTTGGTCGCCTGCCCCTTGCGGGCGTAGCCCAGGCCGACCGCGCCGAAGATCACGGCCAGCAGCGCCGGGAGCCAGGCCAGCCAGAACAGGATCACGGCCAGGCTGAGGAAGGCGCCGACGATGCCGAGCACCATCGCCGCGACGCCCTGGGAGTTGCGCGGCAGCGGCGCCGGCACCGGGTACGGGGGCCAGTACGGCGGAACGGGGACCGCACCGGGGGCGCCGATCGCGTCCTGCGGTGGCGCTCCGGCAGGACCGCCGGTCGCACCGGCGGGACCGCCTGCCGCGCCGATCGCGTCCTGGGACGTCGCTCCGGCGGGGACCGGAGCCGGCACGGCCCACGGGTTGGCGGGGGCCGGCGTCTCCTCGGGCTGCGGGTGGTCGGGCGGGACGGGAGCGGTCATGCGGCGGCGTCCTTCAGGTGCGTCGATCTGATGATCGGACATTCGATCTCAACCCCGTAGTCTGTCCTGACTCCGCGTCGGCCGTGAAATCGTTTTCCGCGGGCCCGGCAGCCACGGCCTGGTCTGGACCACTGGACGATTCGGCCGGACGCCGCGCACACTGCTGCGGTGACGCTCCGACCGCCGTACGCCGGGCTGGAACTGCATGACCTGGAGGTTCCGGACCCCGGGCTGCTCCCGTTCGCCGCCGGGACCTTCGACTCGATCGGGCCGCTCTCCCGAGCGGGGTTCCCGCACCGCCACTCCTTCTACGAGGTCGCCTACCTGACCGAGGGGAGCGGAGTGCACGTCATCGACCTGGCGGAGCACGTCATCCAGCCGCCGAACCTGTACGTGATCCTGCCCGGCCAGGTGCACCACTGGGGGCGGGCGCGCGGGCTGGACGGCTGGGTGATGCTCTTCAACGAGGACTTCCTGCACCGGCAGCCCGAGGACATCGCCCTGCTGCGCGGGCTCGCCGCCGCCACCGGCCACCGCCTCGCCGCCCGTCCGCACCGTGAACTCTCGCACCTGCTACGCGAGTTGACCGAGGAGTACCGCTACGCGGCGGAGGGTCGGCCGGGCGTCCTGCAGGCGCTGCTGCACGTCCTGCTGGTCCGCGCCCTGCGGGCGGCCCGCGCCGAGTACCCGGCCGCCACCCCGCCGAAGCCGGCCCGCCCGCTGGTCGACCGGTTCACCCGGATGATCGCCGACGCCACCCGCCCCGACCGCTCGGTGCTCGCCCTCGCCCGCGAACTCGGGGTCTCCGCCGGTTACCTGCACGAGGTGGTGAAGGAGGCGACCGGACGCACCCCGGCCCGGCTGATCCGCGAACAGCAGACCCTGGAGGCGAAGCGCCTGCTGGCGACCACCGACCTGACGGTCCGCCAGGTCGCGGCCGCGGCCGGCTTCTCGGACCCGGCGTACTTCTGCCGCTTCTTCCGACGCGAAGTCGGCTGCACGCCGGGGGAGTTCAGGGGGAGCGCGGGCTGAGCGGGGCGTGGTCCTACGGGGTGGGCGGGTGCCGGCGACGGCGCTCAGGGCCCGGGGCCGGCGCTGCGAAAAGGCGTGGAGCCGGGGCGCTTGGTCGTGCCAGGGTGCGGGCATGCATGTGTCCGACGCTGACCGGGTGCTCCGGGAACTCCACGCCACGCTCGAACGCCGCAAGCGCCCGGAGGACGTCGCGGAGCTGATCCGGGACCTGCACGCCGCCCTCGGTGGCACCCTCGACCCGGTCGCCGCGCGGGCGCTCGCCAAGGCGGCCGAGTACTCGCTGCGCAACCTCTGGCACGGCTACACGTCGATGTCCGAGGAGTTCGCCCGACCGGTCGGCGCCGCCCGTCAACTCGCCGCCGCCGCCCAGCTGTTCCCCGAGCTGCCGGAGATCCCGGCGGAGGCCGCCGACGACCCGGCGCGGATCGCCGAACTGATCCGGGCGGCCGGCCGGCAGATCGGACGGCAGGACGGGCAGGACGACTTCGGGCTCGACCGGCTGGACCGGGCCGGGCGGGCCGCCGCCGGACTCGGCGACCTCTCCGCCCGCCGGTACAACAAGCGCTTCCGGCTGCTGCTCCGGCTGGAGGCCAAACTGGTCCGGCTGATCCACGAACAGCGCCGCCGCGAGGTCACCCTCACCGGCAAGGGCGCGCTCGCCGCCCGGCTGCCGTACGACCTGTTCGCCGCCGACCCCGACACCGCCGCCTTCATCGCCTACCGCACCGCCCGCGGCCACCAGCGCAGCGTCTTCACCAACGGGCCGCAGCGCCGCGTCCACGACGAGGTCGGCGAGGCGCTGCTGGAGCGCCTGCGCGAACACCCCGACCGGACCTGCTGGTACGCCCTCGCGCACGTGCACCCCACCGCCGAGGTGCTGGCCCGGCTCAGCGACGCGGAGATCAAGCAGCTGCTGGTGCGCTGGAACGGCGTGCTGCGGGACGCGGCCGCGATGCTGGAGGCCGCCTGGCGCCGCCAGCCGATCGAACGGGCCACCATGGTGGTCCGGCGCGGGCAGGACTCCTCCACCTGGAACCAGGCCGCGCAGTGCTGGAACACCGCCCGCGACCACTGGTTCGCGCTGGTCTTCGAGCTCGGCGAGGAGCGCGTGCTGGACGTCTACTGCCCGGGCAAGGTGCCCCGGCTGATGGCCGCCGACGTCGCCGCCTGGCACCGGCGCAGCGGCGGCGGCCTGCACCCCGACACCCTGGTCTGGGCCGAACTCCCGCTGCCGTGGGAGGTGTTGCGCGGCGAGCGGACCTGTCCGCGGACCCTGGTCGAGGACGTCTGCGCCCGCCACCGGGTCGACCCCGTCGACACCGCCTGGACGGCGCCGCGCCGACCCGCCCGACCCGCCGCGTTCCGTCGCACCCCCGAACTCGTCCACGGCGTCGCCGTCTCCGACCCGCTGGTGGCCGGGCTGCTCCGCTCCGCCGGCACGTACTCGGGCAAGGCCGGCCGGGCGGCGCTCGCCGAGTGGCTCTGAACCCCGGCCCGGGCCGCGCCCGGCGGATGGCTCCGAACCCCGGCCCGGGCCGCGCCCGGCGGACCCGAATCCCGGCCTCCGGTAATCCGTTTGACGGTCCCTCGGGCTCGTACCAGGATCACCGCGGCGGCGTGGAAGCTCTGCGGAGGAGCGCCCGGCTCTGACTTCCGGGTGGCCGCAGGTTCGAATCCTGCCCACGCCGCCGCCTCGCCCTCGCGCGGCGGCTGAGGAATGCACCACGTCCCGCCGCTCGCGTCCATCGACGGCGGTGCGGGCAGGGCCTAGCGTCGGAGCCACCCCCACAAGCGCCGCCGCGCCCGCACCCGATCACTCAAGGTGTCATGTCCCGACCAATGAACCCGTGGCGGGCGGCGACCATCGAGGCACCCGAACGGAGAGCCATGCCCACTCCGCCCCACCAACCCCTCGGCGAGCGGCAGTTCAGCCGCAAGAGCCTGCTCAAGGCGGCCGCGCTGGCCGGTGCCGCGCCCCTGCTGCTCGGCGGCGGCACCGCCCTGGCCCGCGACGCCGTGGGCGGCTCGGCGCCGCTCACCCCCGACTGCCACGACGGGGACGCCCCCACCGAGGAGCAGATCGAGGGCCCCTACTTCAAGCCGGGCTCCCCGCTGCGCACCAACCTGGTCACCCCCGGCACCGCGGGCACCCCGCTGACCGTCAGCGGGTACGTCTTCGGGCGCAACTGCCTGCCGGTCTCCGGTGCGCTGCTGGACTTCTGGCAGGCCGACACCAACGGGAACTACGACAACAGCGGGTACACCTTCCGCGGCCACCAGTTCAGCACGACCAACGGCGCGTTCACCCTGACCACGGTCGTGCCCGGCCTCTACCCCGGCCGCACCCGGCACATCCACGTCAAGGTGCAGGCCCCCGGGCAGCCGATCCTCACCACGCAGCTGTACTTCCCGAACGAGCCGCGCAACTCCACCGACACCATCTTCGACCCGGACCTGGTGATGACGGTCCGCCAGGTCGGCAACGGGCGCGAGGCCGGCTTCGACTTCGTGCTCAACGTGAACGGGACGCCCGCGCCCAGCACCAGCCCCAGCGGCAGCCCCACCCAGGGCTCGCCCAGCCCCAGTCCCAGCCCCAGCACCTCCGGCGGCACCACCACCTGGCAGGTCGGCGCCAGCTACCGGGTCGGGGACCTGGTCACCTACGGCGGCCTCGGCTACGCCTGCATCCAGGCGCACACCGCCTACCCCGGCTGGGAGCCGCCGAACGTCCCCGCCCTGTGGGCCCGCCGCTGACCCGGCGCACCCGGTCCCGCCGCTGACCGCACCCCCACCCCGCGCCCCACGCGCGAGGGCGGTCAGCGGCGGCCCACCCCCACGAACCGGCGGCCCGGGTCCGCTCCCGCGGAGGGGAAACCGGCGAGCTCCCCGGGCCGCCGCCCGCGCCATGGCGCGCCCCGGACGCGGGGTGCCCCGGGCCGCCATGGCGCACCCGCGGCAGGACCGCTCGCGGCCCGCGCCGAGCCCGGCTTCCCGCCGGCCGGCCCGCTCCGGCCGTTGACTAGACTGCGCGGCGATCACGGGACGGACGGCGGGGGCGGGGCGCGATGCGAAGGATGAGCGGACTGGGACGGGCAGCGGTGATCGCGGCGGTCCTCGGCGTACTGATCGCCGGCGTCGGCACCTGGTACGCGCGTTCCGGCGCCGACGTCCGGGCCTACACGGTCGGCGGCAACGACATGGCCCCGGCGTACCACAAGGGCCAGCGGGTGGTGCTGTCCCGGATCGACGCCGGGCAGGTCCGCCGCGGCGACGCGGTGGTCTTCCGGGCCCGGACCGGCCCGCAGGACGGCGACGACTCCGCGCACTTCAAGCGGGTGGTCGCGCTCGGCGGCGACCACCTCACCCAATGCGGCGGCCAGCCGCTCCAGTTGAACGGCACGCCGGTCGACGAGCCGTACCTGCAGGGCCGGCCGGTGAACGACGGCCGCTGCATCGACGTCACCGTCCCCGAGGGCCGGATGTACCTGCTCGGCGACCACCGCGGCGACTCGCTGGACTCCCGCTACTGGACCGAACTCCCGCAGGGCACCGTCCCGTTGTCCGCAGTCGAGGCCCGCGACGACGGCGCCTCGGCGAACCCGCTGATCGTCGGCGCCCTGCTGGCCCTGCTCGGTGTGCTGCTGCTCCCGCTCTCCGGGATCCTCGCCCTGGCCGCCTGGCTGGTCCGCCGCAACGCCCGCCGCCGCCCGCCCGTCGGGTGGCCCGCGGTCGCCAACCAGGCGGTGCCGCAGGCCGGTTCGCAGCCCGCCGACACGCCCTGACCCGTACGCCGGCGCGCACTGTCGGCGGTCGCGTCTACCATGCCGCCCATGCGAGCATCCGGAACCTTCACCGTCGCCGAGTTCACCCCCGCCGAGACGCCCGACGGCGGCGTCGAGACCGCCGTGGCGGTCGGCCTGGCCACCATGCGCAAGGAGTTCGAGGGCGAGATCGCCGGACGCGCGGCGACCCTCTTCACCGCCGCCTTCGACCACGCCGCGGGCGTCGGCACCTACCTCGCCATGGAGTCCTTCACCGGCCGACTCCACGACGCGGAGGGCGCGTTCAACTTCGCCCACTCCGCCACCACGCTCGGCACCTCCCGGGACGGCGAGTACTTCGTCATCGTCCCCGGCAGCGGCACCGCCGCGCTCGCGGGCATCACCGGCACCGGCGGCATCGTGATCGACGAGGACGGCACCCACCGCATCTGGCTGGACTACGAACTCGCCTGACCCGCCACGGGTGGTGACGCTCCGTCAGGCGGAGCGTCGCGCCTCGCGGGCCCACGCGCACAGCACCGGCACGCAGCGCTCCGCGAAGTACTCGTAGTCCGCCGCGGTGTTGTAGACGTGCGTGGAGAGCCGGAAGTAGCCCACGCCGCCGAAGCTGGTGAACGCCGCCTCGACGCCGAACTCGGCGGCCAGCCGGTCGCGCAGCCCGTTCGCGGAGGCGGTGTCCCGGCCCACGCCGGCCGGCAGGCGGACCAGCCGCAGCGCGCTCGCCGGCATCCCGACCTCGACGCCGGCCGGCTCGCCGATCGCCTCCGAGACCGCGGCACCGATCAACTCCTCCGCGTAGTCCGCGAGTTCGGTCATGTACCGGCGGGCCTCGGCCCAACCCCACTGCTGCGCGACGAAGTCCAGCGCGGCGGGGGCGGCCAGATAGGACGTCAGATCCAGCGTGCCCTGGGTGTCGAAGCGCTCGGGGAAGGGCTGCTCGGCGCCCCAGGAGTCGATCAACGGGTAGAGCTGCTCCCGGAGTTCACCACGCGCGACGAGCGCCGCGGTGCCGCGCGGGGCACAGCCGAACTTGTGCAGGTTGCCCACCCAGACGTCGCACTCCACACCGGCCAGCGGGTCCGCCGCCAGCCCGGGCACGTGCGCGCCGTCCACCAGCAGCGGGATGCCCCGCTCGCGGGCCGCCGTGCCGACGGCACCCACGGGCATCCAGCGCGCCGTCGCGGAGGTGATGTGGTCCAGCACGATCAGCGCCGTCCGGTCCGTCACCCCGTCCAGCACCGCCGCCGCGGCCTCCTCCGGGCCCGCCGCCAGCGGGACGTGCACCGTCCGGACCGCGCCGCCCCAGCGCCGCGCGAGCCGCTCCGCGCCCATCGTGACGGCACCGTACCCGTGGTCGGTGACCAGGATCTCGCCGCCCGGCCGGTCCGGCAGGCCCTGGTAGACGACGCTCGCCCCCGCGCTCGCGTTCGGCACCAACGCCAACTTCCCGGCGCCCACGCCCAGGAACCCCGCCACCGCGGCCCGCGCCTGCGCCACCCGCCCCGGCAGCGCCGGGAACCACAGCACCGGCGCGGCCTCCATGCTCTCCCGCCACCGCGCCTGCTCCCGCTGCGCCGCCACCGGCACCGCCCCGAACGACCCGTGGTTCAGGTGCCGCACCGCGGGGTCCAGCGACCATCCGGCCACCGCCGGCCGCCCGTCCTGCAGAACCAACGCCTCCGGCGCGACCGCGGCACCCACGACACTCCTCCGCTCCCCGCCACGGCGACACCCGCCCGGCGACCTGCGGAGATCCTTGCACGGACGATCCCCGCGGCCGGGGTCAGGGCCGGACGGCGCCCATGTACGGCATGACGTCCATGTCGACGATCTCGACGTTCTTGCCGGTGCGCGGGGCGTGCAGGAGCTTGCCGTTGCCGATGTAGATGCCGACGTGGTGCAGGTCCGAGTAGTAGAAGAGCAGGTCGCCGGGCTGGATGTCGGCCTTGGCGATGCGCTTGCCCGCGTTCCACTGGTCCTGCGAGACGCGGGGGAGACTGACCCCGCCGGCCTTGAACGCCATCTGCGTCAGACCGGAGCAGTCGTACGAGTTCGGGCCCTCGGCGCCCCACGCGTAGGGCTTGCCGAGCTGGGCGTAGGCGAAGTCCAGGATCGCCTTGACCTGCCCGGTGGCCGGTCCGGTGTACGACTGGGGCCGGGCCGAACTGCGGGACGCGGTTGCGGAGCCGTCGCCGAGGACGCGGGCCCGGTCGGCGGCCTTGAGGGTGGCGAGGATCCGGCCGGCCTCGCTCAGCTTGGCCTGCACCTCGGTCTTCTTCGCGCTCAACAGGCTGCGGGCCTGGTCGAGTTCGGTGAGCTTGGCGGCGGTCTCGGCGCGCTCCTGGTCGATCGACTGCTGTAGTCGCCTCGCGGTGCGCAGCGCCTCGACCTGCTGCCCGTCGGCGAGCCGCTGCAGGCCGGCCTGCGCCAGGTACGCGTCGGGGGAGGAGCTGAGCACCAGTTGGACGCTCGGGTCGAGGCCGCCGCTGCGGTACTGCTCGGCGGCCAACGCGCCCAGGGTCTCCTGCAGCCGGAGGATCCGGTCCTGCTGTCCGGCCAGGCGCTCCTGCAGCCGGGCGGCCTCGGTCTGGAGCTGCTTGGAGCGCTCCTCGACCTTGTTGTACTGCTCGGTGGCCGCCTCGGCCTCTTCGTAGAGGCCGTCCACCTTGGCCTTGACCTGGTCGAGGCTTGGCGCGGGCTCGGCCCCGGCGTTCGCCGCCGGCAGCAGGACGGCGGCACCGGCGGCCGCGCCGAGCACGGTGAGGCGGGCGCGTCCGGCGGGCCGGGGCCTGCGGTGGTTTCCCATCGGCTGCGGTCTCTCCTCGGGTCGGGCACCCGCCGTCCGGGCGATCACTACGAGACAACTTAGTAGTTCAGTAGAAGGCCCGGCAAGCCACCCCCCACCCACTACGATGAGCGGGCCAACAGCGGCGGAGGGCCAGGAACGGAGCGGAGCGGCGGTGCGCAGACTCGGCGAACTCGAGGCGGAGATCATGGACCGCCTGTGGACCTGGGACCGCCCGGCCACCGTCCGGGAGATCGTCGACGACCTCAACCGGACCCGCCCGCTCGCCTACACCACGGTGATGACGGTCGCCGACATCCTGCACCGCAAGGGCCTGCTGCGCCGCGAGAAGTCCGGCCGGGCCTGGAGCTACCGGCCCGCCTGGACCCGCGAGAGCTACACCGCGGCCCTGATGCGCGACGTCCTCGGCGAGAGCCCCGACCCGACCGCCGCCCTGGCCCGCCTGGTCGAACAGCTCACCCCCGACGAACTCGCCGCGCTGCGCGCCGCGATGGACTCGGTCGGCCGCGAGCAACCCGAGGGCGACCGGTGATCGCGGCGCTGGCACTGCTCGGCTACGCACTGGTGGTCGGCGTGCTCGCCCCGCTGCCCCTCGCCCGGGCGGGCTGGACGCACCGGGCGCCGCGGCTGGCGGTGGCGCTCTGGCAGGGCCTGGCCCTCTCCTTCCTCACCGCGCTGGTGCTGGCGGCCCATCACCTCGCCGTCCCCGGCGCCCACCTGAACGCCGGACTGGTCGGCCTGCTGCACGCCTGCGGCGTCGCCCACCCCACCGGACTGCTGCCCGGCGGCCCCGCCGAGGCCTGGCGGCTGCTGCCGGCCGCCGCCGCGGCGCTCTGGCCGCTCGGCTGGTTCGCGGTGCTGCTGCGCCGCACCCGCCGGCACCGTCGCCGCCACCGCGAGGTGCTCGACCTGGTGGCCGCCCGCGAACCGGGACTGGGCGCGCTGGTGCTGGAGCACGCCGTCCCAGCCGCGTACTGCCTGCCCGGGCGGCGGTCCCGGATCGTGCTCACCCGCGGCGCGCTCGACCTGCTGACGCCCGATCAGATCGCCGCGGTGCTGGCCCACGAGCGAGCCCACGTGGCCGGGCGGCACCACCTGGCCCGGACCGCCGCCGACGCGCTGGCCAAGGCCTTCCCGTTCCTGCCGCTGGCCCGCCTCGGCGCCCGGGAGACCGCGCTGCTCCTGGAGATGGCCGCCGACGACCGCGCGGTGCGCCGCCACCCGCGCACCGTGCTGGCCGCCGCGATGTACCGCGTCGCCGACGGCCAGGTCCCGCACACCGCATTCGCCGCCGGCGGCCCCGACGCACTGGTGCGAGTCCGCCGCCTGCTCACCCCCGCCCCCGCCCCCCACCCCGCCCTCCGCACCGCCGCCGCCCTCACCACCGCCACCGCCCCGATCCTCCCCCTCCTCCTCACCTGCACCCCCTGACCCACCCCGCCCGGGACTCCCTGGCCTGCGGCGCCGGCCAGGGTGGGTTTGCTTCGTTACGGCGGCAGCCTGTGCGGGGGAGTGCTGGCCTACGGCGTCGGCCTGGCGGGGGACTGCTTGCCTGCGGCGCTGGCCCGGAGGGGATTGTTGGCGGCTCTCCCGTAGTCCATGGCCGCCGTGCCCGCGGCTGGGTGTCGGTTACCAGGCGGTGCCTGCGTGCGGGCGGGTCCACAGGGAGACCTGGAGGGTGACTGCCTTGAACCAGGCCTGGTGCATGGCCTCCACCTGCTCTGCGGGGTGTCCCTTCGCGGCCAGGAACGGTCGCATGGTGGCGGTGATCGGGTAGATGAAGGCGATCAGGTAGCGCAGGGGGACCTCCGCTGCTGAGCGTGCGCCGTCGGTGCGGTTCTTCCCGGCTGCGGTGTGGCGGCGGCCGATCTCCTCCTGCTGGGCCAACCACCGCTCGTCGTAGGGGCGTTCGCAGGTGTCCCGGATCCACTGGCCGAACCGCGGTCGCACCGCCGCCAGGTATGCGCCGATCGGCTCGCCCTCGGGCGTGGCGAAGTACGCCACCAGGTGCGGGTGCGAGCCGACGAAGCCGTACCAGACGTCCAGCACCTGCTCGACCTGGTCCTCCAGCACCTGCCCGGCCAGTCGCAGTGCCGCCCGGTCGTCCTCGGTGAACAGCACCGAGGCGGTGAGCTTCGCCAACTCCTCGGCGCCGACCGGCGACTGGGGCTGCGCCGGGTCGTCGTAGCGGTAACCGGGAATCGTGGGAGCGGACATGACGGGTCCTCGCTTTCGTGGGAGCGACGGGAAATGGTCGATCGCTAGGACTCCTCACTGAAAAATCGATGAGGAGTCCTAACTGCCACGACGCTAGCCCGCCCGCGCCGGATCGCGCAAGCATCCCCCGGGCCGGGCAGGCGGATTGACCGACCGTCAGCCCGCCTGGTGCTCGGGGCAGTCCACCCGCAGCGCCTCGGGCGCCAGTGGCGAGTGCAGCAGGTCGCACCAGTCGCCGTCGGCCTCGGTGCGGTGGAAGCGGCAGGTCAGGCAGGTCCGGGCGACGGTGATCCGGCCGGTGCGGTGCAGTGAGGCGATCGCCTCCAGCAGTACCCGCAGCGCGCCGGCCTGCTCGGCGTCCGAGGCGGTGCCGAGCCCGGCCGCCAGCGGCTCGCTCCAGTGGTGCAGGCGCTCCGCGACATCCCGGCCCGGCGCGGTCGGCAGCCAGGCCGCGCGCCGCGAGTCGCCGGGATCGGGCACCGACTCCAGCAGGCCCTTGCGGACCAGCGCCGCGGCCGCGTCGCTCACCGTCGGCGCCGACACCTCCAGCCAGCGGGCGAACGACCCCGTGGACTGCGGTCCCGCGCCCGGCGTGGTGACGCGGAGCAGCAGCTGCGCCTGGGTCACCGACAGGCCCTCACGCCGCGCGGCGTCCCGCAGCATCGCCCGCCCGGCGTCCCCGAGCCGCTCGATCGCGTCGATCAGCCGCCGGTCCAACCCGCGCTCCGCCACACCGCTCCCCTCCGGCCCGCCCACCGCGGCGGCCCCCTGCCCCACCCCACCCGGCCGGGGCAGGGGGCCGCCCAGTCTAGTGGCCGCTCCCGCCCGTGGAACCGAACGCGACCCGCCCACCCGAGCGGTCCGGGCGAACGGGTCGAATCCCAGCGTCATGCGTCCTACGTCGTGCGTCATGCGTCATGCGTCCTACGTCGTGCGTCATGCGTCATGCGTCCTACGTCGTGCGTCAGACGTCGAACGTCGTGCGGCGCGGGCCTACAGCGGAGTGGGCTTGATCATCGCGAACGGCGCGCCCTGCGGGTCGGCGACCACGGTCATCCGGCCGGCCATCATGTCGAACGGCGGGGCCAGCACCGAGCCGCCGGAGCGGACCAGGGCGTCCACCATGGAGTCGGTGTCGTCCACCGCGAAGTAGGTCAGCCAGTGCGGCGGGGTGCCGGGCGGGTCGTTGTCCTGGGTCATCGCCCCGGCCACGGCCCGGCCGCCGACCCGCATCTCCCAGTACTTCTCGGCGCCCTCCATCGGCACCACCTCGATGCCGAGCGCCTCGCCGTAGAAGGCGGTGGCGGCCTCGACGTCGGTGGTGTGCAGCTCGTTCCAGGTCACCGCGCCGGCCTCGTTGACCACCTGCGCGCCGAAGAACTCGCCCGGCTGCCAGACGCCGAACACCGCGCCCTGCGGGTCCGCGGCGATCAGCATCCGCCCGAGCGCGCCGACGTCCATCACCGGGGCGAGCAGGGTGCCGCCCGCGCCGACGATCGCGTCCTGGGTGGCCTGCGCGTCGGTGGTGGCGAGGTAGGTGGTCCACACGGTCGGCGGCTCGGGCATCCCTTCGGGCGCCATCGCCGGGCCGATGCCGGCCGCGGCCTTGCCGTCCAGCTCGCAGACCGCGTACCCGCCGAACTCGGCCGGTCCGGGCTGGCCCTGCCAGCCGAACAGGTCGCGGTAGAAGTCCAGCGCCGCCTGCTGGTCCTTCGCCATCAGATCGACCCAGCACGGAATGCCGGTCGCGTACGGAGTGGTGACTTCGGGCATCTGTCGCTCTTTCTGGTGAGGCCCCCGCCTGCGTCCCCCGCCTGCCACCCTCGCGTCGCCGCCCGGAATCCGCCACTCGGGCACCGCCTGCCAGGGGGGTCCTGACGGTCGCTCAGGCGGGGAGCCGGGTCAGCGCGATCAGCGCGATGTCGTCGGCGAGGTGGTGGGTCCAGTCCCGGACGTCCGCGGCCAGGTCGCGGACCAGCTCGCGCGGGTCGGCGGCGCGCAGCGCGGCCAGCCGCTCGCCGAGCGGGTAGAACTCGCCGGAGGAGTTGCGAGCCTCGCTGAGCCCGTCGGTGTGCAGCAGCAGCGCCGAGCCGTCCGGCAGTGCCAGCGGGGTGGGGACGGGGGCCGGGCCGGCGCCCAGGGCGCCGAAGCCGAGCGGCAGCATCGCGGGCACCGGGGTGTCGCGGACCTCGCGGGCGTCCACCCGCAGTGGGGTGAGGTGCCCGCAGTTGACCACCTCGACCTGGTCGACGCCGTCGCGGTGCTGGAGCAGCAGCGCGGTGGCGAACAGCTCGTCGTCGCGGCGGGCGGCGGCCAGCCGGGTCAGCTGCCGGTCCAGGCGGGCGGCCAGTTCGCCGAGGTCGGCGGTCTCGTGGGCCTGCGAGCGGAAGCAACCGAGCAGGTCGGTGACGGTCTGGACGGCCTGCAGGCCCTTGCCGCGGACGTCGCCGATCAGCAGCCGGGTGCCGTGCGGGGTGCGCAGCGCCTCGATGAAGTCGCCGCCGATGCCGGTGCCCGCGGTGGCCGGCTGGTAGTGCCCGACCAGCCGCAGCTCGCCGAGGCGGTCCGGGATCGGGTGCAGCACCGCCTCCTGCAGCGCGATCTCGCTCGCCCGCACCCGGGCGAGGCGCTCCGACTGCTGCCGGCGGCTCCACGCCGCCACGCCCATCGCCGCGCCCACCGCGAGCGCCGCCACCGACGCCCCCGGGCGGTCCGCCACCCGCGCACCAGCGAGCGCCTCCAGCAGGACGTGCTGCAGTCCGGCCGCGGCCGCCACCGTCACCGCCACCACCGGGCGGCCCAGCAGCATCGCGACCAGCGCGACCACCGCCGTCGCCACCCACAGCACCTCGTCGAGCCCGCCCGGGCTGCCGTCGCCGGTCAGCAGTGCCGAACTGCCCGGCACGGCCTGCCCCAGCACCCCGCCGAACAGGATCGCCATCGGGTACAGCGCCAGCGCCGACGCCCGGTTGCGATCCGGCAGCGCGGCCAGGAACCCCGCCAGGTACGGGATCTGCGCCAGCACCATGCCGAAGCCGACCAGCACCGCCACCGCGCCCGCCACCAGCGCCGCCTGCCCCGGCTCGGCGGGCAGGAAGTGCAGCGCTGCCAGCCCGACCGCCGCCAGCGGCAGGCCCAGCGAGGCGCCGGTCAGCGGCGTCGGCCGCCAGTGCCGGGCCATCAGGCCCGCCGCGAGCATGCCCAGGCCGTACCCCGAGATCGACAGCGTCATCTGCTGCACCGACACCCCGCGCGCCGCCAGCAGCACCGGAACCGCCGCGGTCAGCGCCAGCTGGGTGAACCCGAGCGTCAGGCCCGCCGCCGCCGCGCCGCCCGCCGCGCGGGCCGGGACCCCCGTGGGCGCGGGCCGACGGTCCGTCAGCACCGCCCAGGCCCGGCCGCCCGCGAACAGCGCCGCCGTACCGGCCAGCAGCGCGCCCACCCACGCGTTCGGCCAGCCCCACAGCGGGCCCAGCTCCAGCCCGGCGACCAGCAGCAGCGCCGCCACCGCGAGGCCCGGGCCGACGAACGCCGTGCCGCGCGGCCGGGGCGTCCGGACGGCGGCGGGGGCGGGCACCAGCCGTAGCGAGGCCACCGCCAGCAGCAGCGCCGCCGCCGGGATCACCGCCTCGCCCAGCCGCCAGCCCGCCGCGGCGTCCACCCGTACGGCGAGGTTCACGCCCAGGACGAACACCGCCGCGACGGCTGCCACCGCGCCGCCCACCACGCCGGTGATCCGGCCCGGCAGGTTCAGCACCGGGATCGACGCCAGCGCCGCGAGCAGCACCCCGGCCGAGGCCCCGTCCTCCAGGGCCCGCCCGGCCAGGTACATCCAGGTGTGTCCGGCCGCCGCGGTCAGCGCGCCGCCCGCCGCGACCAGGCCCAGGCACCAGCGCAGCACCCGCGGCCACCCCCAGCGGTCCACCGCGCGGCCGGCTCCCAGCAGCGCCGTCAGCATCGCCAGCGCCACCGCCAGCTGGGCGGCCACCGCGTCCCGGCGGCCGATCCCGAACTCCGCCGCCGCTCCGGCCGTCATCGCTCCGTGCATCAGCGGCAGCAGCACACAGAGCGAGGCGGCGGCCGCGAGCAGGAAGCGCACGGCGCGCCGCGGGGTGCCGGTCACCTGGGCCTCCTTCGGCAGGTCTCGTGAAAGCCAGGGTTTCAGAGACCCGGGAGGGCCAGAAGGGAAGAAGGTCACATTCGTACTATTTATTGCTTATGTCCTGGTTTGCGCCAGCCTGGACGTTCTCGGCCCGGCGGCGGGTGTGCTCACGCCCTCCGGGTGGCGAGCAGCAGGCCGGTCGAGCAGTCGAGGTACGTCGCGTGCAGGTCGGGGTGGGCGAGGAGGTGGGTGGTGAGGGCGGCGGCCTTGGGGGCGTGGTCGGCGGGCCAGGCGGGCTGGGGGAGGAGGTCGTCGACCAGGTAGGTCGCGCCGGGGGCCAGTAGGGCCAGGGCCTGCTCGAGGTGGGTGAACTTGCCGGGCCAGGTGTCGGCGAAGATCAGGTCGAACCGACGGCCCGCGAGGCGGTCGAGCAGGGCGGCGCCGTCGTCCTGGACGAGTTCGATGCGCGGGTCGGCGCCGAGGTGCGAGGTGGCGACGGCGACCAGTGCGGGGTCCTGCTCGACGGTCAGCAGGGTGGCGTCGGGGGTCATCCCGCTGAGCAGCCACGCGGCGCCGACGCCCGCGCCGGTCCCGAGCTCCAGGATGCGGCCGCCGGGGCGGGCGGCGGCGAGGCTGCGCAGCAGCTGACCGGTGGTCAGGTCGCAGGACATCTCGAAGCCCAGCGCGGTGCAGGACGCGGTGATCGCGGCGAGCACGGCGGGGTGGCTGTCCGGGGTGAGCGGGCGGGTGTCGGTCACGACGGTCCTTCCGGTCGGCGAGTGGCCGACACGGTAGTGACCGCCCGCCGCCCCGGCCCGGAATTCCGCAGGGTGGACACCGCCCGACGGCTTGGGCCGTCCGGGGGAGTGCGGGCGTGGGATCGGACGGTTGATCACACCGGTGCCTACGGTGGCGGGCATGTGGCAGGACATGTTCGTCGCGGGGATCTCGTACGGGGAGAAGGCCCTGCGCACCGTGATGGTGTACGTCGCGCTGCTGGTGCTGCTGCGCGTGATCGGCAAGCGCGGGCTGGCGCAGCTGAACAGCTTCGACCTGGTGGTGATGCTGCTGCTGTCGAACGTGGTGCAGAACGCGGTGATCGGCCCCGACAACTCGGTCAGCGGCGGGCTGTTCGGCGCGGTCGTGCTGCTGCTCACGGACTGGCTGCTGGTGCGGCAGGCGGTCCGGTGGGACTGGTTCAACCGGCTGCTGGACGGGACGCCGACGGTGCTGGCGCGCAACGGGGTGTACGACCGGAAGGTGATCGCCAAGCAGGGCGTCCGGAAGGCGGACCTGGACGTGGCGATCCGGCATCAGGGCGGTGACGCGGTGGAGGAGACCGCGCTGATCGTGCTGGAGCCGGGCGGGACGCTGCTGGTCGAGCTGAAGGACGGTGACCAGGTGGCCGACAAGGACGACGTGGCGGCGATCCGGGCGGCGCTGGCGGCGATCGAGGCCCGGCTGCCCACTGCCCGCTGACCGTTTCGTCCCGTTATCCGCCTCGGGTCGGGCGATATTGACGGATCCTTAACGGTGGCCCTGAAGCCGAAAACGCCTTCGATTCGATCATCGACAGTGCCTCTGGCCTGCGGAAATGATGCCCTCGCCATAGTTGGACAGTCGGATTGTCTTCACGGTGGCGGCCAATACGCTCCCCTCTTGTGTTCAACGACCCCCAGGCGCTCAAGCGCCTCGTGATCGGCCGGGCGATGCGCAGCGAGGAGCTCGGCGAGACGCTGCTGCCCAAGCGCCTCGCGCTGCCGATCTTCGCCTCCGACCCGCTGTCCTCCGTCGCGTACGCGACCGGCGAGATCCTGCTCGTCCTCACCGTGGGCGGCACCGCGTTCCTGTACCTGACGCCGTGGATCGGCCTCGCGGTGGTCGGCCTGATGGCCGTGGTGGTGATGTCCTACCGGCAGGTGGTGCACGCCTACCCGTCCGGCGGCGGCTCGTACGAGGTGGTGTCGAAGAACCTCGGGGCCAACGCGGGCCTGGTGGTGGCCGCTTCGCTGCTGGTCGACTACGTGATGACGGTGGCGGTGTCGGTCGCCTCGGGCGTGGACAACATCATCTCCGCCTTCAACGGCCTCGCCGACCACCGGGTCGCGCTGGCGATCGGCTTCGTGGTGCTGCTGACCGCGGTGAACCTGCGCGGGGTGCGGGAGTCCGGGCGGGCGTTCGCCGCGCCGACGTACCTGTTCATCGGCGGCATCCTGCTGATGGTGGTGACCGGCCTGGTCCGGCTGGCGTTCGGCGACGGCCCGCAGGCCGCGACCGCGGGCCTGGGCATCCAGGCGGTGGACGGCAAGGACGCGCTGCAGGGCCTGGGCCTGCTGATGCTGGGCCTGCGGGCCTTCGCCTCCGGCTGCACCGCGCTGACCGGCGTCGAGGCGATCTCCAACGGCGTGCCCGCCTTCCGCGCCCCGAAGTCCCGCAACGCCGCCTCCACCATGGCGGTGATGGGCGTCGTCGCGGTGGTGATGTTCGCCGGCGTCACCGTGCTCGCGCTCACCTCGCACGTCCACTACGTCGAGGACGCCTGCCGGCTCACCGGCCTGGCCGGGGACTGCCACGCCTACACCCAGCAGACCGTGATCGCGCAGCTCGCCGCGTCCGTCTTCGGCGGCTCCGACACGGTGCTCTTCTACTTCATCCAGGCGGTCACCGCGCTGGTACTGATCCTGGCCGCGAACACCGCGTTCAACGGCTTCCCGCTGCTCGCCTCGATCCTCGCGCAGCACCGCTACCTGCCCCGGCAGATGCACACCCGCGGCGACCGGCTGGCCTTCTCCAACGGCATCATCGCGCTCGCCCTGGTGGCCGGCGGACTGCTCTGGTTCTACCAGGCCGACGTCACCAGCCTGATCCACCTGTACATCCTGGGCGTCTTCACCTCCTTCACGCTGTCCCAGATCGGCATGGTCCGGCACTGGAACCGCGCCCTGGCCACCGAGAGCGACCCCGCGGTGCGCGGCGCCGCCCAGCGCTCCCGGATCATCAACGGGCTCGGCGCCGTCACCACCGCGCTGGTGCTGGTGATCGTCCTGATCACCAAGTTCACCCAGGGCGCCTGGCTGGCGGTGGTCGCCGCCCTGCTGCTGTGGCTGGCCATGCGGGCGGTGCGCCGGCACTACGACGCGGTCGCCGCCGAGCTCGCCGTCGAGGACCCCGCCGCCGACGCCTCCCGGCCGGAGCGGGTGCACGCCGTGGTGCTGGTCTCGAAGCTGCACAGGCCGACCCTGCGCGCGCTCGGCTACGCGGAGGCGTTCCGCCCCGACACCCTGGAGGCGGTCACCGTCGCCGTCGAGCCGGACGCCACCGAGGACCTGCGCGGCCAGTGGGCGGCCGGCGGGATCGGCGTGCCGCTGAAGGTGCTGGACTCGCCGTTCCGCGAGATCACCAAGCCGGTGGTGGCGTACGTCCGCGAGCTGAGGGCCGGTCACCCGGGCGACGCCGTCGCGGTGTTCATCCCCGAGTACGTGGTCGGCCACTGGTGGGAGAACCTGCTGCACAATCAGTCCGCGCTGTGGCTGAAGAGCCGACTGCTGTTCACCCCCGGCGTGATGGTGATCAGCGTCCCCTGGCAGCTCACCTCCGCCCCCCGGGCGGACCGCCCGGCCCGCCGTGCGCCGGGCGCGGTGCGCCGCGGAGAGCCCACCCGCACCCGGTAGCCGGGCCTGCGTAGACGGCCGCCTGACACCCCGTCAGGCGGCCCCGTTCCCGGGATTCGAACGGGACACCGGTAGACTTGCCCAGGTTGTCTTGCTTTTCGACGCCTTCGGTGCACCGCCGGGGAACCCAGGACGAGGACCGTGTGGCTCTGATGACCGCTTCCGACACCGCGCTCTACCGTGCCCGCCCGGCGGCCGATCCGCGCACCCTGGTCGACGTCCTGGCCGCCACCGCGGCAGCCCATCCGCACGAGCCCGCCCTCGACGACGGCCACGTCACGCTGAGTTACGGCGAGCTGGCCGCCGAGGTCGAGCGGGTCCGCCGCCACCTGGCGCGGGCCGGTGTCGGCCTCGGCGACCGGGTCGGCATCCGGGTCCCGTCCGGCAGCAACGAGCTGTACGTCGCGATCCTGGCCACCCTCGCCGCGGGCGCCGCGTACGTGCCGGTCGACTTCGAGGACCCGGACGAGCGCGCCGAGCTGGTCTTCGGCGAGGCCGACGTCAACGCGGTGATCGGCGCCGAGTACCGGCTGGACCGGCTCAAGCCGTCCGGGAACGAGGCGCAGCGCCCCACCCCCGAGCACGACGCCTGGATCATCTTCACCTCCGGCTCGACCGGCAAGCCCAAGGGCGTCGCCGTCAGCCACCGCAGTGCCGCCGCCTTCGTGGACGCCGAGGCGGCGATGTTCCTCCAGGACGAGCCGATCGGGCCCGGCGACCGCGTGATGGCCGGCCTGTCGGTCGCCTTCGACGCCTCCTGCGAGGAGATGTGGCTGGCCTGGCGGCACGGCGCCTGCCTGGTGCCGGTGCCGCGCTCCCAGGTGCGCAGCGGCGCCGACCTCGGGCCGTGGCTGGCCGAGCAGGAGATCACCGTGATCTCCACCGTGCCGACGCTGGCCGCGCTGTGGCCCGCCGAGGCGCTGATCGAGGTCCGGCTGCTGATCTTCGGCGGCGAGGCCTGCCCGCCCGAACTCGCCGAGCGGCTGGTCACCGAGGGCCGCGAGGTGTGGAACACCTACGGCCCGACCGAGGCCACCGTGGTCGCCTGCGGCGCGCTGATGACCGGTCAGGCCCCGATCCGGATCGGCCTGCCGCTGGACGGCTGGGAGCTCGCCGTCGTCGACGAGGCCGGCGAACCCGTACCGATGGGCGCCAGCGGCCAGCTGGTGATCGGCGGCGTCGGCCTGGCCCGCTACCTCGACCCCGAGAAGGACGCCGAGAAGTACGCGCCGCTGCCCTCGCTGGGCTGGGAGCGCGCCTACCGCAGCGGCGACCTGGTGCGCGCCGACGCCGAGGGCCTGGTCTTCCTCGGCCGCGCCGACGAGCAGATCAAGCTCGGCGGCCGCCGGATCGAACTCGGCGAGGTCGACGCCGCCCTGCAGGCGCTGCCCGCCGTCTCCGGCGCGGCCGCCGCGGTGCGCACCGCGCGCAGCGGCAACCAGCTGCTGGTCGGCTACCTGGTGGTGCAGGACGGCTTCGACCGGGACGCCGCGGTGACCCGGCTGCGCGCCGAGCTGCCCGCCGCCCTGGTGCCGCTGCTGGCCACCGTCGACCACCTGCCGACCCGCACCTCCGGCAAGGTCGACCGCAACGCGCTGCCCTGGCCGCTGCCCGAACTCGAACAGTCCGGGCCCGCGCAGGACCTGTACGGCACCGAGGCGTGGCTGGCCGAGCAGTGGGCCGAGATCCTCGGCACCCAGGTGCGCACCGCCGACGACGACTTCTTCGCGATCGGCGGCGGCTCGCTGGCCGCCGCCCAGCTCACCACCCTGCTGCGCGGCCGCTACCCGGCCGTCTCGGTGCTCGACATCTACCAGCAGTCCACGCTGCGCAAGCTGGCCCGGCTGCTGGAGAACTCCGCGCAGGCCGACGGCACCAACCGCACCGTCGAGCCGACCCCGTGGACCGCGCAGCTGGTGCAGGTGCTGACCATGCTGCCGCTGGCCGCGCTGACCGGACTGCGCTGGAGCCTGGCGCTGGTGACCCTGGGCACCGTGCTCCACCTGATCGGCGACTACCCGTGGGCGCCCACCGCGCCCTGGTGGCTGATCGCGGTCGGCGCGGTGCTGCTGTACTCGGCGCCCGGCCGCCTCGCCATCGCGGCGGGCGGCGCCCGGCTGCTGCTGCGCGGCGTCGGCCCCGGCCGCTACCCGCGCGGCGGCAGCGTCCACCTGCGGCTGTGGGCCGCCGAACGGCTCGCCGAGGCGTCCGGCGCGACCGAGCTCTCCGGCTCCTGGCTGAACCGCTACGCCCGCGCGCTCGGTTGCCGGGTCGCCCCCGACGTCGACCTGCACGCGCTGCCGCCGGTCACCGGCCTGCTGCGGCTCGGCAAGGGCTGCGCGATCGAGAACGAGGTCGACCTGTCCGGCTACTGGCTGGACGGCGACCGGCTGGAGATCGGCGCGCTGCGGCTCGGCGCGGGCGCGGTGGTCGGCACCCGCTCCACGCTGCTGCCCGGCGCCAAGATCGGCAAGCGCGCCGAGATCGCCCCCGGCTCCGGCGTCACCGGCGCCGTCCCGACCGGCCAGCGCTGGGCCGGCGCGCCCGCCGCGAAGACCGGCAAGGCCGAGCGCGGCTGGCCCAAGCAGCGCCCGCCGCACACCCGCACCTGGTCCGCCGTCTACGGCCTGACCGGCTTCGGGCTCTCCGCACTGCCGCTGCTCGCCGCCCTGCCGGGCCTGCTGATCGCCGGTCAGTTCGTGCACCCGGGTGACGGCCTGTCAGCCGCGCTGCGCGGCGCGCTGATCGCCCTGGTGCCCGCCACCCTGTCGTACGGCCTGACCTACGCGGCGCTGGTGCTGGCCGGGGTGCGCGTGCTGTCGCGCGGGCTGCGCACCGGCTACCACCCGCTGCACGGCCGGGTCGGCTGGCAGGCCTGGACGGTCAGCCAGCTGATGGACCTGGCCCGCGACACGCTCTTCCCGCTGTACGCCGGACTGATCACCCCGGTGTGGCTGCGACTGCTCGGCATGCGGATCGGCAAGGGCGTCGAGGCCTCGACCGTGCTGGCGCTGCCCAGCCTGACCAAGGTCGGCGACGGCGCGTTCCTCGCCGACGACACCCTGATCGCCCCGTACGAGCTGGGCGGCGGCTGGCTGCGGATCGGCCGGGCGGAGATCGGCAAGCGGGCGTTCCTCGGCAACTCGGGCATGACCGCGCCCGGCCGGGCGGTGCCGGACCGCGGCCTGGTCGGCGTGCTCTCCGCGACGCCGAAGAAGGCCAAGCGCGGCAGCTCCTACCTGGGCATGCCGCCGGTGAAGCTGCCGCGGGCCGCCGACACCGCCGACCTGTCGCTGACCTACGACCCGCCGACCCGGCTGCTGTGGGCCCGCGGCCTGACCGAGCTGGGCCGCATCGTGCCGGTGCTGGCCTCCGCGGCGCTCGCCGTGCTCAGCACCGCCGCGCTCTGCGCGCTGGACGCCCCGTGGCTGTCCGGCCTGGTGGTGCTGGGCGCCGGACTCGCCGCCTGCCTGGTCTCTGCGGCCGCGAAGTGGCTGCTGGTGGGCAGGTTCCGGGCCGTCGAGCACCCGCTGTGGAGCAGCTTCGTGTGGCGCAACGAGCTGGCCGACACCTTCACCGAGGTGCTGGCCGTGCCGTGGCTGATCGGCCGCGCCGCGGGCACCCCGGTGATGAACCTGTGGCTGCGCTCGATCGGCGCCCGGATCGGCCGCGGCGTGTGGTGCGAGAGCTACTGGCTGCCCGAGGCGGACCTGGTCACCCTGGGCGACGGGGTCAGCGTCAACCGCGGCTGCGTGCTGCAGACCCACCTCTTCCACGACCGGATCATGCGACTCGATACTGTGGAGCTCCGCGCGGGCGCCACCCTCGGCCCGGGCGGGATCGTGCTGCCCGGAAGCACCGTCGGCGAGCGCTCCACCCTCGGGCCGGCCTCGCTGGTGATGCGCGCCGAGACGGTGCCCGCCGACAGCCGTTGGCTGGGCAACCCGATCGAAGCCTGGCAGTAACCCGTTGACCAACCCCGTGTCCGGAGAGATGCCACCGGTGAGCCCCAAGCACGACACCGCCGCCGACCCGTACTTCCCGGCCAGCGGTGACCCGCGCTACCGCGCGCACCGCTACGAGCTCGCCCTGGACTACCGGCCCGGCCCGAACCGGCTGGCCGGCGCCGCCCGGATCAACGCGATAGCCGGCGGCGCCGCGCTGCGCGAGTTCGCCCTCGACCTCGCCGACTTCAAGATCGGCAAGGTGCTGGTGGACGGCCGCGCCGCCCACTACGCGCACCGCGCCGGCAA
The DNA here is from genome assembly GCF_053595195.1 of Kitasatospora sp. NPDC002522. Classification (NCBI taxonomy): domain Bacteria; kingdom Bacillati; phylum Actinomycetota; class Actinomycetes; order Kitasatosporales; family Streptomycetaceae; genus Kitasatospora; species Kitasatospora sp. NPDC002522. The sequence goes on along the minus strand of NZ_JBSFXE010000005.1, from coordinate 81,663 downwards.
GCTGCGGATCAAGCCCGCCAAGGCGCCCGCCGCCGGGGCGCTGTTCACCTGCGAGGTGCACTGGTCCGGCAACCCCCGGCCGGTGCGCAGCCCCTGGGGCGGGATCGGCTTCGAGGAGCTGGAGGACGGCGCGCTGGCCGCCTCCCAGCCGACCGGCGCGCCGTCCTGGTTCCCCTGCAACGACCGCCCCGCCGACAAGGCCGCCTACCAGCTGACCGTCACCACCGCGTCCCCGTACAGCGTGATCACCGGCGGGCGGCTGCTCAGCCGCACCACCCGCTCCTCCGCCACCACCTGGGTGTACGAGCAGCCCGCGCCGACCGCCAGCTACCTGGTCGGCCTGGCCGTCGCCCAGCTGCGCGAGGTCCGGCTCGCCGAGCCGGGGCCCGGCGTGGTGGCGCAGACCGGCTGGGTGCCGCAGCCGCTGGTGGCGAACTTCGAGCACGACTTCGCCCGGCAGCCGCAGATGATGCGGCTGTTCGAGGAGCTGTTCGGCCCGTACCCGTTCGGCGAGTACACGGTGGCCGTGGTCGACGAGGAGCTGGACGTCCCGGTCGAGGCGCAGGGCATGGCCACCTTCGGCCGCAACCACGTCGACGGCGGCCGCGGCTGGGAGCGGCTGGTCGCCCACGAACTCGCCCACCAGTGGTTCGGAAACAGCGTCACCATCGCGGACTGGCGGCACATCTGGCTGAACGAGGGCCTGGCCAAGTACGCGGAGTGGCTGTGGTCCGAGCACACCGGCGGCCCCGCCGCGCAGCACAAGGCCGCCGACGCCCACCTGCAACTGCGCAACCTGCCGCAGGACCTGCGGATCGGCGACCCCGGCAAGCGGCACATGTTCGACGACCGGGTGTACGAGCGCGGCGGCCTGGTGGTGCACGCGCTGCGGGTCGCCCTCGGCGAGGCCGCGTTCTTCCGGCTGCTGCGCGACTGGGCCACCGCCTACCGCCACGCCACCGTCACCACCGCCGACTTCACCGCGCACGCGGCCCGCTACACCGACCGCCCGCTCGGCCCGCTCTTCGACGCCTGGCTGAACCACGGCCTGCTGCCGCCGCTGCCCGGCATCTGACCCGCCGCTCCCGTTTGCCGCCCCCGCCCCCGCCGCTCCAGGCTGGGACGGGGGCCGCACACACCGGGAGGTGCACCATGCACAAGCAGTGGGACGTCCGGCTCAGCTTCGACGAGGACGGCACGCACACCAGCTGCCAGGCCAGCCTGATCGGCCAGGGCGCGCCGGGACTCGCCGGACACGGGCAGGCCGAACGCAGCACCCAGGACCGGCCGGTGTCGCGGATCGGCGAGGAGCTCGCCGCCGCCCGCGCGCTGGGCGCCCTCGCCGAGCAACTGCGCGACCAGGCGGCGGGGGAGGTGGACCGGGAGAGTCACCGGGTCGGGTACCTGATGTACTGACCCCATGGCCGCGAGGCCATCGCCGTCCACCCTCACCGAAGGATCGGGGAACATGAGCACGCACTACGACGTGGTCGTCCTGGGCGCCGGCCCCGGCGGCTACACCGCCGCCGTCCGCTCCGCCCAGCTCGGCCTGCGCACCGCCGTCATCGAGGCCAAGTACTGGGGCGGCGTCTGCCTCAACGTCGGCTGCATCCCCTCGAAGGCGCTGCTGCGCAACGCCGAGCTGGCCCACACCGTCCTCAAGGAGGCCGACGTCTACGGCCTGAAGGTCGACGGCAGCGTCAGCTTCGACTACGGCAAGGCGTTCTCCCGCAGCCGCACCGTCGCCGACGGCCGGGTCAAGGGCGTGCACTACCTGATGAAGAAGAACGGCATCACCGAGTACGACGGCCGGGGCACCTTCGTCGACGACCACACCCTGCAGGTCGCGCTCACCGCCGGCGGCTACGAGATGGTCACCTTCGACCACTGCATCATCGCCGCCGGCGCCACCACCCGGCTGCTGCCCGGCACCGGGCTCAGCGACCGGGTGGTCACCTACGAGGAGCAGATCCTCACCGAGCAGCTCCCCGGGTCGATCATCATCGCGGGCGCCGGCGCGATCGGCGTCGAGTTCGCGTACGTGCTGCACAACTACGGCGTGCAGGTCACCATCGTCGAGTTCCTGGACCGGATGGTGCCGCTGGAGGACGCCGAGGTCTCGGCCGAACTCGCCAAGCAGTACCGGAAGCTGGGCATCCAGGTGCTCACCTCCACCCGGGTCGACGCGATCGACGACTCCGACCCGAACAAGCCGGTCCGGGTCACCGTCACCCGCGACGGCAAGCAGGAGGTGCTGGAGGCCGACAAGGTGCTCCAGGCGATCGGCTTCGTCCCCCGGGTCCACGGCTACGGCCTGGAGACCACCGGTGTGAAGCTCACCGAGCGCGGTGCCATCGCGGTCGACGGCCGCGGCCGCACCAACGTCGAGCACATCTTCGCGATCGGCGACGTCACCGCCAAGCTGATGCTGGCGCACGCCGCCGAGGCGATGGCGGTGATCGCCGCCGAGACCATCGGCAAGGCCGAGACCATGGAGATCGACTTCGTCATGGTCCCGCGCGCCACCTACTGCCAGCCGCAGATCGCCAGCTTCGGCTACACCGAGGCGCAGGCCCGGGACCTCGGGTACGCGGTCAAGGTCGCCAAGTTCCCGTTCACCGCCAACGGCAAGGCGCACGGCCTCGGCCACACCGCCGGCTTCGTCAAGGTGATCTGCGACGAGACCCACGGCGAGTTGCTCGGCGCGCACCTGATCGGCCCCGAGGTGACCGAGCTGCTGCCCGAGCTGACGCTGGCTCAGCAATGGGACCTCACCGTGCACGAGGTCGGCCGCAACGTGCACGCCCACCCGACCCTGGGCGAGGCGGTCAAGGAAGCGATCCACGGCCTCGCCGGGCACATGATCAACATGTGATGCCCCCGTCCGGGTGAGCCGGGGCCGCCCCGGCGCCCTCCCGCGGTACGGGAGGGCGCCGGGGCGGTACCACTTCCGTCCCGACCACGTGGACGCGAGGAGCTTCGCCCGATGGACACCCCCTACCTGACGGTCGCCGAACGGACCGAGATCGGCCGCGAGGCGCGCCGCCGGGCGCCCCGCTCCACCATCGGACACTGGCGTCCCGCCGCGGACCGCGCCGACCCGGTGGCGATCCTCCAGGAGCAGGCCGTCGACCGGGTCCCCGAGCTGGTGCCGATCCGCTACGGCCGGATGGCGGCCTCCGCCTTCGCCTTCCTGCGCGGCGCCGCCGCCGTGATGGCCGCCGACCTGGCCACCGGCTCGGACACCGGACTCACCGTCCAGCTCTGCGGCGACGCCCACCTGGTCAACTTCGGCGTCTTCGGCTCCCCGGAACGCATCCAGCTGTTCGACCTGAACGACTTCGACGAGACGCTGCCGGGCCCGTTCGAGTGGGACGTCCAGCGCCTCGCCGCCAGCCTCGCCGTCGCGGCCCAGGAGAACGGCGAGACCCCGGAGGCCGGGCACCAGGTCGTGCTGGCCGCCGTCCGCGCCTACCGCGAGCACATCCGCGAACTCGCCGGACTCGGCGAACTCGCCGTCTGGTACCAGCGGATCGACGCCACGGACCTGCTCGGCCAGCTCAAGGGCAAGCGCCGCCGCCGGGTCGAGAGCGGCCTGGCCGCCGCCCGCCGCCGCGACAGCCTGCAGGCCGCCGGAAAGCTCACCGAGGTGGTGGCCGGCCGCCGCCGGATCATCGAGCAGCCCCCGCTGATCCAGCACTTCGGCGTCGACGACGACGAGGTCATCGGCATGCTGCGCGACTACCGCGCCACCCTGCCCGAGGAGCGCGGCAACCTGCTCGACCGGTACGAGTACCGCGACGCCGCGATGAAGGTGGTCGGCGTCGGCAGCGTCGGCACCCGGTGCTTCATCGTGCTGCTCCAGGGCCGCGACCACCACGACCCGCTGATGCTCCAGGTCAAGGAGGCCCAGCAGTCCGTCCTGGAGCCCTACCTGACGGCCAGCCAGTACCCGCACGCCGGGCAGCGGGTGGTCGCCGGCCAGCGCCTCACGCAGGCCGCCGGGGACATCTTCCTCGGCTGGATGACCGGCCCCGGCGGACGCCACTTCTACTGGCGCCAGCTGCGCGACATGAAGGGCTCCGCGGAGGTCGGCGCGATGACCTCCGGCGGCCTGCGCGCCTACGCCCGGCTCTGCGGCACCGCCCTCGCCCGCGCCCACGCCCGCTCCGGCGACCGCATCGCGATCGCCTCCTACCTCGGCCGCGGCGACACCTTCGACCGCTCCGTCGCCGCCTTCGCCCACCACTACGCCAAGCTCAACACCAAGGACCACGAGCGCCTGACCCAGGCCATCGCCACCGGCGAGGTGCAGGCGGAGAACGTCTAGCGCAACACCCGGCGGCCGGACTCCGGGTACTCGAGGAGCCGGCCGCCGTAGCGTCGTCGAGGCGGGGGGTCAGGAGGCGGGAGGGCGGCCGATCGAGCAGACCAGGTCGCCGTTCTCGGCGTCGGCGACGATCGTGTCGCCCGGCCGGAGGTCGCCGGAGAGCAGCATCGAGGCGAGGCGGTTGTCGAGCTGGGTCTGGATGGTGCGGCGCAGCGGGCGGGCGCCGAACTCGGGCTGGTAGCCGCGGTCCACCAGCCAGCTGCGGGCCGCGTCGGTGACCTCCAGCTCCATGCCCTGGGCCTTCACCCGGCGCTCGGAGTTGGCGAGCATCAGGTCGACGATCCGCAGCAGGTCGTCCTCGGCGAGCGCGTCGAAGACGATGATGTCGTCGATCCGGTTGAGGAACTCGGGCAGGAACCGCCCGCGCAGCTCCTCCATCAGCCGGTCGCGGATCTCCTCGGTCTCGCCCCGGTGCGAGAGGATCAGCTGCGAGCCGATGTTGGAGGTCATGATGACCACGGTGTTGCGGAAGTCCACCGTCCGCCCCTGAGCGTCCGTCAGCCGCCCGTCGTCCAGCACCTGCAGCAGCGCGTTGAAGACGTCGGGGTGTGCCTTCTCCACCTCGTCGAAGAGCAGCACGCTGTACGGGCGGCGCCGGACCGCCTCGGTGAGCTGGCCGGCCTCCTCGTAGCCGACGTACCCGGGCGGCGCGCCGACCAGGCGGGAGACGGTGTGCTTCTCCTGGAACTCGCTCATGTCGAAGCGCACCAGCCGGTCCTCGTCGCCGAAGATCAGCTCGGCGAGCGCCTTGGCCAGTTCGGTCTTGCCGACGCCGGTGGGGCCGAGGAAGAGGAAGGAGCCGACCGGGCGGTTCGGGTCGGCCATCCCGGCCCGGCTGCGGCGGACGGCCTCGGAGACCGCGACGACCGCCCGGTCCTGGCCGATCACCCGGGCGTGCAGCTCGTCCTCCAGCTTGAGCAGCCGGGCTTTCTCGTCCTCGGTCAGCTGGGACACCGGGATGCCGGTCCGCCGGGACAGCACGTCGGCGACGTCGTCCACGGTCACCTCGACCACGCCTTCGCGGCGCTCCTCGACCTCGGCGACCTGGGCCTCCAGGTCGGCGATCCGGGCCTTCAGCTCGGAGGCGCGGGCGAAGTCCTCGGCGGCCACGGCCTCGTCCTTCTCGCGGCGCAGCTTGGCGAGCTCGTCCTCGCGGGAGACCGCCTCGGTGGAGCGGCCGACGCCGCGCAGCCGGACCCGGGCGCCGGCCTGGTCGATCAGGTCGATCGCCTTGTCGGGCAGGAAGCGGTCGCTGACGTACCGGTCGGACAGATCGGCGGCGGCGCGCAGCGCCTCGTCGGTGAAGCGGACCTGGTGGTGGGCCTCGTAGGAGTCGCGCAGGCCCTCCAGGATCTGCACGGTCTCCTCGACCGAGGGCTCGGGGATCAGCACGGGCTGGAAGCGGCGCTCCAGGGCGGGGTCCTTCTCGATGTGCTTGCGGTACTCGTCGATGGTGGTGGCGCCGATGACGTGCAGCTCGCCGCGGGCGAGGGCGGGCTTGAGCATGTTGCCGGCGTCCATCGCACCCTCGCCGCCGGCGCCCGCGCCGACCACGGTGTGCAGCTCGTCGATGAACAGGACGGTCGAGTCGGCGGCCTCGCGGACCTCGTCGATGACCTTCTTCAGCCGCTCCTCGAACTCGCCGCGGTACTTGGAGCCGGCCACCAGGCCGGCCAGGTCGAGCGAGACCACCCGGCGGTCCTTGAGGGTGCCGGGGACGTCGCCGGAGACGATCCGCTGGGCCAGGCCCTCGACGATGGCGGTCTTGCCGACGCCGGGCTCGCCGATCAGCACCGGGTTGTTCTTGGAGCGGCGGGAGAGGATCTCCACGGTCTGCTCGATCTCCTCGGCCCGGCCGACCACCGGGTCGAGCCGGCCGAGCTTGGCGTCCTCGGTGAGGTCGCGGCCGTACTCGTCGAGGGTGGGCGTCCGGCTCTCCTCCTTGACGGGGGTGCGGTCGCCGCGGGCGGCGGCCTCCACGCCGCGCTGCAGCCGGGACGGGTCGCCGCCCTGGGCGGCGAGGGCGCGGCCGGCGGCCGAGTCGGAGTCGTCGAGCAGCGCGGCGAGGATGTGCTCGGGCCCGATGTAGGAGACCCCGGCGGCCTGGGAGCGGGCGTGCGCGCCGATCAGGACGCGTTTGGCGGCGGGGGTGAGGCCGGGCGCGACGGACGGGTCGGCGCCGCCGGCCGGCAGCGAGCGCTCGAGTGCGGCGGCCAGCTTGTCGGGATCGACGCCGGCCTGGGCGAGCAGGGTGCGGGCGGGGTCGGTCCGGGTGGCGGCCCACAGCAGGTGCGGGGTGTCCAGGTCGGTGCTGCCGTCCTCCTGGGCGCGCAGCTCGGCGCGGCCGATCAGGTCGCGGGCCGACTCGGTGAGCAGCCGGCCGATCGGGACGCGCTGCACGGCGGGCGGCGAGGCTGCGGCGTTGAGACCGAAGAAGCGGTTGAGCAGTTCGGAGAAGGCGTCGTCGGAGCCGAGTGAGCCGAAGCCGGGCATGGTCATCTGGGGGCACTCCCACGGGGGACGGGCGGCGGTCCCTTGAACTATGTCAATCCGTCATATCCACCGCAAAAGCTGACGATCCGGACAGGTGTCGAGGCGTCAGGCCGACGGATCCGCCCCCGCGTTCCCAGCTACCTTTCAGGAACTTGGGACAGGCATTACCTCCGCATGGGAATGTGATGGCGGAACTTCCACGGGCACCCCGGGCCGGCGCGGTCCGGGGTGCCCGTGCGCGCCGTCCGAGGGGGAGCCATGCCGACCACCGACCCGGCCGCGCGGCGGCGCGGGATCGACGCACTGCTGCGGCGATCCCCCCTCCAGCCGGTCTTCCGGGCCCGGGCGGCCCGCCGGCTGGCGGTGCTCGCGTACCACGGCATCGAGGACGAGGCCGCGTTCGCCGCCCAGATGGAGCGGCTGGCCCGCACCGCCCACCCGGTCGGCCTGGACGAGGTCGCCCGGGCCGCCGAGCACCGCCGCCCGCTGCCCGCCCGCAGCGTGCTGGTCACCTTCGACGACGGCGACCGCACCGTCCTCACCCGCGGCCTGCCGGTGCTGGCCCGGCTCGGCATCCCCGCCGCCGCGTACGTGATCACCGACCTGGTCGGCGGCGACCAGCCGTACTGGTGGACCGAGGCCGCCCACCTGGTCGCCCACGGCGGTCGCACCGCACCCCTGCACGGGCTCGGCCCGGGCGCCGCGGTGCGCCGGCTAAAGACCCTGCCCGACGCCGAACGGCTCGACGCGCTGGCCGAGTTGCGCGCGACCGCGCGCCGACCGGCGCCCCGGCAGCGGCAGTTGAGCCGGGAGGACCTGCACCGGCTGGCCGACGGCGGCGTGGCGATCGGCAACCACACCGCCGGGCACCCCTGCCTGGACCGCTGCGCCGATGCCGAGACCGCCCGCCAACTCACCTGCGCGCACGATACGTTGACCCGGTGGATGGGCCGGGCCCCGACCTCCTTCGCCTACCCCAACGGCAACCTCGACCCGCGGGCCGAACGGCTGCTGCGCGAACTCGGCTACCGCACCGGCTTCCTGTTCGACCACCGGCACGACGACCTGGCCCCCGCCGACCGCCTGCGGATCAGCCGGCTCCGGGTCAACTCGCACACCGGCCGCGACCGCTTCGACACCATCCTGTCCGGTCTGCACCCGGCCGTGCACCGGCTGCGCGGCGGGCGCTGAGCACCAGCCGTACCCGTCCCGGGGGAGAGCCGTGAACCCAGAGATCCACCGCACGCCCGAGCTCGACGCCCGCCTGGTCGACGACTGGCGGGAGCTGGCCGCCGCCGACCCGGCCGGGTCGTACTTCGTCACGCCCGACTGGCAGCTCGCCTGGTGGCGCACCCTGGGTGCCTCCCGCCCCGGCGAACTGGCCGTGTGGCGCGGCGCCGACGGCCGCGTCGAGGCGGTGCTGCCGCTGCTGACCGTCCGCCAACGCCTGCACCACCGGCTGCCGGTGGCCCTCCCGGTGCTCACCCTGCTCGGCACCGGCCCGGGCGCCGCCGACCACTGCGGGCCCGCCGTCCGCCCCGAACGGCGCGCCGAGGTCCGCGACTGGCTGGCCCGCCGCGCCCGCACCGCCACAATCTGGCTGCCGAACCTCGACCCCGCCCACACCGACCTGCTGCCGCCCGGCGCCCGCCCGGTCACCCGCAGCGCCTGCCCGCGCGCCGACCTCACCGCCGGGCCCGACGCGCTCGGCTCCCGCGACTTCCGCGCCGCCAACCGCCGCGCCCACCGCCGCCTCGCCGCCGCCGGGGTCACCTTCCACTGGCGCGCACCCGGCACCGCCGAACCCGCCCTGCTCGACGAGCTGCTGCGCCTGCACCGGCTGCGCCGTCAGGCCGTCGCGGGCGGCGCCAGCAGCTTCGACGCCGGCCGCCTCGCCCTGCACCGCGCCCTGGCCGGGAGCGCCACCCCCGACCGCGGCCCGGCCTTCCAACTCGCCTACCACCGGGACGAACTGATCGGCGTCCTGTACGGCTTCCGCTGGCAGGACGGCTTCGCGTACTACCAGATCGGCTGGGACCCGCAGTGGGCCGCGCACTCGCTCGGCACCGCGCTGATCGACGCCGCCCTGCGCAGCTGCGCCGCCCAGGGGCTGCACACCTTCGACTTCCTGCGCGGCGACGAGGAGTACAAGTACCGCTTCGGCGCCGCCGACCGCACCGACACCGGCTGGCTGCTGCCGCACGGCGCGACCGGCGCGCTGCTCGGCCTCAAGCACCGCCTGCCCAGGGGCGGGTGACGCCGCGTCGGCTCAGGCCCGCACGGCCCCGTCCAGGTACACCCACTCGCCCTGGTGCCGCACGAAGCGGCTGTTCTCGTGCAGCTCCCCGGCGTGGTGGCCCTCGCGGTAGTGCGCCCGGAACTCCACCGTCCCCTCCTGGTGGAACGGCCCGCCCTCGGAGGCGCCGAGGATCTCCAGCCGCTCCCAGCGCAGCGCCGGGTCGAAGTCGACGGAGGCCGGCCGGGTGTCCGGGTGCCAGCTGCGCAGCAGGTACGGCTCGTCGTGCACGGCGAAGGCGCTGAACCGCGAGCGCATCAACTGCTCGGCGCTGCCCGCGGCGGCCTCGCCGCGGTGCAGCCGCCCGCAGCACTCCCGGTACGGGGCGCCGCTGCCGCACGGGCAGTCGACGGGCGGCGGGACGGCGGCGGGGCGGGGGGTGCGACGGCGTGCCATGGCACCCATTATCGCCGCTCGCGCGCCCCCTCCGGCGCGGCGCGGGCGACGGGCACCGGGGCTCGGGGCACGATGGGCGGGTGCCACGCCGCGGGCCACGGGAGGTGACCACCGCGCGGGCACGGGACGTGACGGCCGGTCGGCGACGAAGGGACCGCGATGAGCGACCACCACCACAACGTGCTGCTGCTCGGGTTCACCGACCAGGCGGCCTGCCGCGAGGCGTACGAGGACGCCATGCACCTGCCCGGCCTGCGCCAGGTCGCGGTGCTGGAGCGCGACGGCGACGGCATCGTCGACATCCCGGAGAGCCACGTCCGCGGCGCCGGCGTCCCGACCGTCGGCTCCGGCCTGGTCGGCGGGCTGGTCGGGCTGCTCGGCGGCCCGATCGGCGTGCTGCTCGGCTTCGCGGCCGGCGCGGCGATCGGCAGCGCGGCCGAGCAGACCGAGATGACCGACGGCGGCGCCGGCCTGATCGTGCTCTCCTCCCGGGTGGAGAACGGTGCGGCGCTGCTGGTGCTCGACCTGGTGGAGCGCGCCCCCGAGCCGGCCCACGACCTGGCGGCCAAGTACGGCGCCGTGGTGGAGCGGATCTCCGCGGAGGACTTCGCCGAGGAGGTCCGTGAGGCCAAGGAGAAGGCGGGGTCCTGACTGCCCGTCAGGCGGACCCGGGTCGGCCCGCGCCGCGCCCGAACAGCCGGTCCGTCTCCCGCCGGTCCCGCTTGGTCGGGCGTCCGGCGCCGCGGTCGCGGACGACGATCCCGATCCGCTCCTCGCGGGGCGGCGGCGGGGGGCTGTGGTCGACGTAGCAGGTCTCGGCGACCGGCGCGCCGACCCGCTTGGCGATCACCCGCACCACCTGGACGACCCGCTCCCGCCCCTCCACCCGCACCCGCACGTCGTCGCCCGGCTTGACGTGCTGCGCGGGCTTGGCGCTCGCCCCGTTGAGCTTCACGTGCCCGGCCCGGCAGGCCGCGCCGGCCGCCGACCGGGTCTTGATCAGCCGCACCGCCCAGATCCAGGCGTCGATCCGTGCGGTGGCTTCCTCCGTACCCATGCCACGACTCTATCCGGCCGTCTCGCAGCCTCTTTGTGCAACTAGTTGCACAGTGGCTCCACCGCACCCTACCGTTGGGTAACAAATCCTGACCGGAGGCGTCGATGACTGCTGCGTACCCCCACCTGCTGAGCCCGCTGGACCTCGGGTTCACCACCCTGCCGAACCGGGTGGTGATGGGCTCGATGCACGTCGGGCTGGAGGAGGCCGAGCACGGCTTCGAGCGGATGGCGGCGTTCTACGCGGAGCGCGCCCGCGGCGGCGTCGGCCTGATCGTCACCGGCGGCATCGCGCCCAACGAGGCCGGCCGCCCGTGGTCCGGCGGCGCCAAGCTGACCACCGAGGAGGAGGCCGCCGAGCACCGGGTGGTCACCGAGGCGGTGCACGCCGCGGGCGGCCGGATCGCCCTGCAGATCCTGCACTTCGGCCGCTACGCCTACCACCCCGACCTGGTCGCCCCGTCCGCCCTGCAGGCCCCGATCAGCCCGTTCGTCCCGAACGAGCTGACGGAGGAGCAGATCGAGCAGACCGTCGAGGACTTCGCCCGGTGCGCCGAGCTGGCCCGCTCGGCCGGCTACGACGGCGTCGAGATCATGGGCTCCGAGGGCTACCTGATCAACGAGTTCATCGCCCGGCAGACCAACCACCGCACCGACGGCTGGGGCGGCTCCTACGAGAACCGGATGCGCTTCCCGCTGGAGATCGTCCGCCGGGTGCGCGAGCGGGTCGGCGCGGACTTCATCCTGATCTACCGGCTCTCCATGCTCGACCTGGTGCCCGGCGGCTCGACCTTCGCCGAGGTGGTGCAGCTGGCCAAGGAGATCGAGGCCGCCGGCGCCACCATCATCAACACCGGCATCGGCTGGCACGAGGCGCGCATCCCGACCATCGCCACCTCCGTGCCGCGCGGCGCCTTCACCTGGGTCACCAAGAAGCTGATGGGCCAGGTCTCCGTCCCGCTGGTCACCTCCAACCGGATCAACACCCCCGAGCTCGCCGAGGAGCTGCTCGCCTCCGGCCACGCCGACCTGGTCTCGCTGGCCCGCCCGATGCTCGCCGACCCGGCGTTCGTCGCCAAGGCCGCCGCCGGCACCCCCGAGGCGATCAACACCTGCATCGGCTGCAACCAGGCCTGCCTGGACCACACCTTCAGCGCCAAGATCACCTCCTGCCTGGTCAACCCGCGGGCCTGCCACGAGACCGACCTGGTCCTCACCCCCACCCGGCTGCGCAAGCGGATCGCCGTGGTCGGCGCCGGCCCGGCCGGCCTGGCGTTCTCCGTCTCGGCGGCCGAGCGCGGCCACCAGGTCACCCTGTTCGACGCCGGCAGCGAGATCGGCGGGCAGCTGAACGTGGCCCGCAAGGTCCCCGGCAAGCAGGAGTTCGACGAGACCCTGCGCTACTACCGTCACCAGCTGGAGCGGCACGGCGTCGAGGTGCGGCTGAACACCCTCGCCGAGGCCGACCGGCTCACCGGCTACGACGAGGTGGTGCTCGCCACCGGCGTCACCCCGCGCGTCCCCGAGCTGCCCGGCATCGACCACCCGAAGGTGCTCGGCTACCTCGACGTGCTGCGCGACGCCGCCCCGGTCGGCGAGCGGGTCGCGGTGATCGGCGCCGGCGGCATCGGCTTCGACGTCGCCGAGTACCTCACCGACCCCGGCACCGACGGCGACCGCGCCGCGTTCCTCGCCCAGTGGGGCGTCGACGCCACCCACTCCACCCCCGGCGGCCTCGCCGACCCGGCCCGCCCCGCCGCCACCCGCAGCGTCCACCTGCTGCAGCGCAAGACCGGCAAGGTCGGCGCCGGCCTCGGCAAGACCACCGGCTGGATCCACCGCACCGAACTGCGCCACCGCGGCGTGGTGATGGTCCCCGGCGTCGAGTACCACCGGATCGACGACGACGGCCTGCACCTGACCGTCGGCGGCGAGCAGCAGGTCCTCCCGGTCGACACCGTGGTGCTGTGCGCCGGCCAGGAGCCCCGCCGCGACCTGGTCGACGCCCTCCGTGCCCTCGGCATCGAACCCCACCTGATCGGCGGCGCCGACGTGGCCGCCGAGCTCGACGCCAAGCGGGCCATCGACCAGGGCACCCGCCTCGCGGCCGCCCTCTGACCCACCGTCACACCCGCACCCGCCGGAGTCAGGGAACCCCCTGGCCCCGGCGGGCGGGCCTCGCGATGCCGTGGATCGTGGGCGCGCCCGGGTGTCGGAGGGGATGGATAGTCTGATCACCCGTCAGTGGCAGCACCGTGTGGCTGCCGGTCAGGGGGGTCCCATGCGTGCTCGTACTCGTGTCCGTGTTCTGACGCCGGTGGCGACCGTCGTCACCGCTCTGCTGCTCGCCGCCTGTTCCAGCACCGGCACCCCGTCGACCGGTGGCGCCACCGCGAGCGGGAGTCCCCGGCCGACTGATGCCGCGTCGAGCGCCGCCGCGTCACCCGTCACCGCGCCGTCGTCCGCCCAGCCCACACCGATCGACACCCAGGTCGTCCTCTGGTGCGGAACCGGAGGGATCGCCAAGCTCGGAGCCGTGATCAATTCCGCCGCGCGGGTCGAGGCGCAGCATGCCGGAGGCAGCGGGGTGATCGACCTGAGCCAGGTGTCCAAGGACATCTACGCGGCCCGGCAGTACAGGCCCCTACCCGACCCGGAGACCCAGGCCGCCTGGACGACCGCCTTGCAGCACCTCGCCAACGGCCTGGACAGCGTCCTGAGCGTCTCCGACCTCAAGCCCCACCCGTCCATCGCTCCGGAGCTGGCCAAGGAGAAGGAGGCCCAGGGGTGGGAGGAGTACGCCACGGGCGTCGCCGGGCTGAAGGACGTCGACTCGCGGATCCTGGCCTTCGGCTGCCTGCGCGACGGCGACCCCTGGCACGTGTAGTTCGCGCGGAGTGCGGTCGGACGGCCGGCCAGGCGCCCGGGGGAGCCTGGCCGGCCGAGGTGGTCCGCAGTGCCGACCGCTAGTAGAGCGACACCCCGTACGCCGCGGCCGCGGCCGGGACGGGCTGGAAGAAGGTGGTGCCGCCGCTCGTGCAGTCGCCGCTGCCGCCGGAGGTGAGGCCCAGCGCCTTGCTGCCGTCGTACATCGGGCCGCCGGAGTCGCCGGACTCCGCGCAGACGTTGGTCTGGATCAGCCCGCGGACGGTGCTGCCGTCGGAGTAGTGGACCGTGGCGTTCAGCGCGGTGACCGTTCCGCCGTGGGTGCCGGAGGTGGAGCCGGTGCGCTTGACCGACTCGCCGACGTACGCGTTGGCCGCGGTGTAGCCGCCCGGGTGGCTGAGCGAGGTGTTGTCGTAGCGGACCAGCGCGTAGTCGGAGCCGGGGAAGGTCGCGCCGACCGTGGCGCCGATCAGGGTGGTGTGGCCGGAGTTGGTGTACCAGGTGTTGGCCACCTTGCCGCAGTGGCCGGCGGTGAGGAAGTAGTAGACGCCGCCCTTGACCACGTTGAAGCCGAGCGAGCAGCGGTACTGGCCGCCGTAGATGGCGGCGCCGGCCGAGACCAGCGGCTTGAGGACGCCGGGGGTGCGCTCGATCTTCAGCGAGGCGGCGTCCTGGCCGGCCTCCTTGGCGATCCTCGCGATGGCGGTGGGGGTGACGGTGCTGTCGGCGAGCACGACGACGCGTCCGGTGCTCCGGTCGGTGTGCCAGGCGATGCCGCCCACGCCGGCGCGGTCCACGGCGTCGCCGGCCCGGGCCAGCGCGGCGGCGTCGGGCGTCGGGGCGGCGGAGGCGGTCGGTACGGCGGCGGCGGTGGCGGCCGCGAGGACGGCGGCGACGGCGAGCAGCCGGGTACGGCCGCGACGTCCGACGGTGGGGGTGGTACGCGTGGTCCTCACAGTTCTCCTCCTCGGAGTGGGGAACCCATGGGGTGATGGGCCGTGAGGCGCGGGCAGGAGGCGACCGGGGCCGCCCCCCGGCCCGGCTCCTGATCTGATCCTGACAAGCGCTGTCTGTGAGTGTCCGTCAGCTGACGGACCGGCACAAGCCTCCGCGTCGCACTTCCGGGCGGCTGCGGCCCGAGCGGCCCGGGCCCGTACGATCACCGCATGTCGCTGCCGCACGCCATCCTGACCGCCCTGCTGGAGAAGCCGTCGTCGGGGCTGGAGCTGACGCGGCGCTTCGACCGGTCGATCGGGTTCTTCTGGCAGGCGACCCACCAGCAGATCTACCGGGAGCTGGGGCGGCTGGAGCGTGACGGGCTGGTGCGCTCCTCCGCGCCGGGCGCGGGGCGGGGGCAGCGCAAGGAGTACGAGGTGCTGCCCGCCGGCCGGACCGAGCTGGTCGAGTGGGCGCGGGAGGAGCAGGACCCGAAGCCGATCCGCGACCCGCTGCTGCTGCGGCTGCGCGCGGCGGCGGTGCTGGGCCTGGACGGGTTGGGGGAGGAGCTGGCCCGGCACCGGGAGCTGCACCGGGAGCAGCTGGCGCAGTACCTGGAGATCGAGCGCCGGGACTTCCCGCCCGAGCGGGCGGCGGAGGAGAACCGGCTGCAGCACCTGGTCCTGCAGGCGGGCATCCAGCTGGAGTCGTTCTGGCTGGCCTGGCTGGACGAGGCGCTCGAACAGGCCCGCAGCTGACCGCTGCGACCTCGGGGAATACCCCCGGTTGCCGTGCCGTTCGGGCAAGTGGTTGAATGTTGAATAACCGAAGGAGTTGAGAGCGGTGCAGTTCGGCATCTTCAGCGTCGGCGACGTGACCACCGACCCGACCACGGGGCGCACGCCCACCGAGCACGAGCGGATCCAGGCCATGGTGGCGATCGCGCTCAAGGCGGAGGAGGTCGGACTCGACGTCTTCGCCACCGGCGAGCACCACAACCCGCCGTTCGTGCCGTCCTCGCCGACCACCATGCTCGGCTACATCGCGGCCCGCACCGAGCGTCTGATCCTCTCCACGTCCACCACGCTGATCACCACCAACGACCCGGTGAAGATCGCCGAGGACTTCGCGATGCTCCAGCACCTGGCCGAGGGCCGGGTGGACGTCATGATGGGCCGCGGCAACACCGGGCCGGTCTACCCGTGGTTCGGCCAGGACATCCGCCAGGGCATCCCGCTGGCGATCGAGAACTACGCGCTGCTGCACCAGCTGTGGCGCGAGGAGAACGTCGACTGGCAGGGCCGCTTCCGCACCCCGCTGCAGTCCTTCACCTCGACCCCGCGCCCGCTCGACGACACCCCGCCGTTCGTCTGGCACGGCTCGATCCGCAGCCCGGAGATCGCCGAGCAGGCCGCGTACTACGGCGACGGCTTCTTCGCGAACAACATCTTCTGGCCCAAGGAGCACTTCCAGAAGCTGATCGACCTCTACCGCGAGCGCTTCGCCCACTACGGGCACGGCACCCCCGAGCAGGCGGTCGTAGGCCTCGGCGGGCAGGTCTTCATGCGGAAGAACTCGCAGGACGCGGTCCGCGAGTTCCGCCCGTACTTCGACAACGCCCCGGTGTACGGCCACGGCCCCTCGCTGGAGGAGTTCACCGAGCAGACCCCGCTGACCGTCGGCAGCCCGCAGGAGGTCATCGAGAAGACCCTGGCCTTCCGCGAGACCTTCGGCGACTACCAGCGCCAACTGTTCCTGATGGACCACGCCGGACTGCCGCTGAAGACCGTGCTGGAGCAGCTCGACCTGCTCGGCGAGGAGGTCGTCCCGGTGCTCCGCAAGGAGTTCGCCAAGGGCCGCCCGGCCGAGGTCCCGGACGGGCCCACCCACGCCGCCCGGGTCGCCGCGCAGCAGGCCGAGAAGACCGAGGAGGTCGCCAAGTGAGCACCCTGAAGCTGGCGGTGGTGGCGGCGGGCCTGAGCGTGCCGTCCTCCACCCGGCTGCTGGCCGACCGGCTCGCCGAGGCGACCGCCCGCGACCTGCGGGACGCCGGGCGGCAGGTGGAGGTCACCGTGGTCGAACTGCGCGAGCTGGCCCGGGAGATCGCCGACAACCTGGTCACCGGCTTCCCGCCGCCCGCGCTGCGCGAGGCCGTCCGGGCGGTCGAGGAGGCGGACGCCCTGATCGCCGTCACGCCGATCTTCTCCGCCTCCTACAGCGGCCTGTTCAAGTCCTTCGTCGACGTGCTCGACCGGGACGCCCTGACCGGCAAGCCGGTGTTGATCGCCGCCACCGGCGGCACCGCCCGGCACAGCCTCGCCCTGGAGCACGCGATGCGCCCGCTCTTCGCCTACCTGCGCGCCGTCGTGGCCCCCACCGCCGTCTTCGCCGCCTCCGAGGACTGGGGCGCGACCGGCGCCGACGGCTCGCTGGCCGGCCGGATCGCCCGCGCCGCCGGGGAGTTGGCCGAACTGCTGGCCGGACGCCCGGCCGCCGCCAAGGTGGTCGAGCAGGTCGTCCCGTTCGAGCAGCAGCTGGCGGCGCTGCGCCGGAGCTGACGGCACCTCAGCGCTGATCCGTCCGCATGACAGAGGAGAGGCACCCCGATGGAACCCGAGGTCCGCGACAACCCCGAGCAGTCCCGGTTCGAGATCCACACCGACGCGGGCCCGGCCGGGTTCGCCGAGTACCAGCGCGACGGCGGCCGGGTGAAGTTCGTCCACACGGTGATCGACCCGGCCTTCGAGGGCCAGGGCCTCGGCGGCAAGCTGGCCCGCGCGGCGCTGGACACCGTCCGTGAGCGCGGCGGGAGCGTGCTGCCGTACTGCCCCTTCATCCGCGGTTGGATCGGGAAGCACCCGGAGTACACCGACCTGGTGCCGGCGGACGAGCGCGCCAAGTTCGGACTGTGAAATAAGAAGTGACGGTGTGTCAGATCGGCAGGAGTCGGACATCTCCGGCCGCTGACATGGACGGACCGCGCCGGCCGGACTATCGTCGGCCGGCGTGACGTTCTCCATCGTGGCCCGTTCCGGCAACGCCTTCGGCGTGGCCGTGGCGAGCAAGTTCCTCGCCGTCGGGGCCCTGGTGCCCGCCGCCGAGGCGGGCGTCGGCGCGCTCGCCAGCCAGGCGTGGGCCAATGTCGCCTACCGCCCCCAGGGCATCGCGATGCTGCGCTCCGGTGTCGGCCCGGCCGCGACCGTCGCGGCGCTGCTCGCCGCGGACGACGGCCGGCGGCACCGCCAGCTCGGCGTGGTCGGCCCCGGCGGCGTCGCCGCCACGCACACCGGCGAGGAGTGCCTGCCCTGGGCGGGCGGCGTGGCGGGCGACGGCTACGCGATCCAGGGCAACATCCTGACCGGGCCCGAGGTGGTCCGCGACATGGAGGCCGTCTGGCTGGCCTCCGCCGAACTCCCCTTCGCCGACCGGCTGGTGGCCGCCCTCGGGGCCGGCGACTCGGCCGGCGGCGACGCCCGCGGTCGGCAGAGCGCCGCGCTGTACGTCATCGAACCCGGCCGCGGCGTCGGAGGCTGGGGCGACACCGCCTACGACCTGCGGGTCGACGACCACCCGGACCCGGTGGCCGAGCTGCGCCGCCTGCTGGCCGTCCACGAAGTCCTGCACGGCACCCCCGACCCGGCCGACCTGCTCCCGCTCCACGGCGAACTCGCCACCGAGGTCGGCGAGTTGCTCGCGGCCCTGGGCTACGACTCGCTCGACCGCTGGGCCGGCGTGGAGAACCTCGAAGGCCGCCTGGTGACCGGCAAGATCGACCCGCTGGTGCTCACCCACCTGCGGGCGATGGCCGCTTAGTCCGTCGTTGCCCTGCCGTTGGCCCGCCGCTCTCCTCCGGGATCTACCGTGACCCGGTCCCGGCGCGTGCCGGGCCGAGCGAGCGGACCGGGGGCGGCGAGGGTGCGGAGCAGGGTGCTGGTGGTCGGAGCGGGGTTCCTGCTGGCAGCGCTGGTGAGCGGCTGCGCGTCACCGGGGGAGACCACGGCGGCGGCGAGCCCCTCGTCGGACGTACCGGCGGCGTCGGGCTCCGTACCGGTGCCGTCGGCCGAGTCCTCGTTGCCGCCGGCCGCGCCGTTGGGCTCCGCCGTCGGCGTAGCGCCGCAGTCCGCCCCGCCGCAGTCCGCCCCGGCGTCGGCTAGGAAGCCCGCGCCGACGCCGAGCAGCCCGCCGTCCTTCGCGGAGCCGCACGTCTCCGCCATCCGGGCCGAGGGCCCCTGCCGGCTGAACGACCACACCTACGAGGCCGACTTCGTCATCACCCTGGCCGGCGGCCAGGGCTGGCAGATCAGGCCGCAGTCCACCCAGCAGGTGCGGCCCGACGGGACGTCGCTGACCTACCGGTACGGCCTGATCTTCCCGGACCTGCCGCCCGCGCCCGAGTCGCTGGTCGACGGCAGGGTCCGGGTGACCTACCCGCTGGGCGACGACGGCATGCAGGTCATCGCGCTGGCGGACGGGTCGGTGCACGCCGTCGTGGTGCCCGCCGACCTCAAGGCCACCGCGACCTGCGCCCCGTAGCCACCTTGACGGACCGTCAGCTCCAGCCCAGCGCCTGCGCGAGGTCGGCCTCCAGGTCCGCCGCGTCCTCCAGACCGACCGACAGGCGCAGCACCGCCGGGTGCGGCTTGTGGGCGGCGGCGACCGGACGGTGGGTGAGCGAGGCGGGGTGCTGGATCAGGGTGTCGACGCCGCCGAGGGAGACGGCGTGGGTGATCAGCCGGCAGCGTTCGGCGATCCGCGCGGCGTGCTCGAAGCCGCCGGCCGCCTCGAAGGCCAGGACCGTTCCGCCGCCCAGGAGTTGACGGCCCAGCAGTGGGGAGGGGCGGCGGCCGGGGTAGTGCACGGCGGCGACCTCGGGTCGCTCGGCCAGCCAGTCGGCGAGCCGGGCGGCGGTCGCGGAGGCGGCGCGGACCCGCAGCGGGAGGGTCTGCAGGCCGCGGTGGAGCAGGTAGCCGGCCAGCGGGTGCAGGATCGCGCCGGTGACGGCGCGGATCCGGCGCAGCCGGGCCGCCCACTCGGCGCTGCAGGCGACCGCGCCGGCCAGCACGTCGCCGTGCCCGCCGATCGCCTTGGTGGCGCTGTGCAGGACCAGCGCGGCGCCGAAGTCGGCGGGGCGCTGCAGGACCGGGGTGGCGAAGGTGTTGTCGACGA
The DNA here is from genome assembly GCF_053595195.1 of Kitasatospora sp. NPDC002522. NCBI lineage: Bacteria > Bacillati > Actinomycetota > Actinomycetes > Kitasatosporales > Streptomycetaceae > Kitasatospora > Kitasatospora sp. NPDC002522. Next base: position 62,044 of record NZ_JBSFXE010000005.1, on the reverse strand, counting down.
CCAGCGCGGCCGGGCCGCACTGCGCGGCGACGGCGGCCAGGTCGACCAGGTCCAGGGTGGGGTTGCCGGGGGTCTCCACCAGCACCAGGCCGGTGTCCGGGCGGAGGGCCGCGGCGACGGTGTCGGCGGTGGCCCAGCTGACCTCGGTGCCGAGCAGGCCGGAGTCCAGCAGGTGGTCGGAGCCGCCGTACAGCGGGCGCACCGCGACCACGTGCCGCTTGCCCTCCGCGGCGGAGGCCAGCAGGCAGGCGGAGAGCGCCGCCATCCCGGAGGAGAAGGCCACCGCCTCGGCGCAGCCCTCGAGTTCGGCGAGCGCCTGCTCGAAGCGGGCGACGGTGGGGTTCCACAGCCGCTGGTAGACCAGTCCGCCCTCGCCGGGCGGCCGACCGCCCTCGGCCAGCGCCTGGTAGGCGTCGCCGCCGGCGGCGAGCGCGGGGACGGGGTAGGTGGTCGACAGGTCCAGCGGCGGGACGTGCGTGCCGAGGGCGGCGAGGTCCTCGCGGCCGGCGTGCACGGCCCGGGTGCCGATGCCGGGTGCGGCGTCGGGTCTGCGGGTGGCGGCGGGGGCGGGGAGGGTTTCGCCGAGGGTGAGCGAAGGTGCGTTCATGGCGGTGATCGTGAAGTTCGACGCGGCGAAAGGCCAGTGGGGCGGTCGAAGATTCGGTGCGGCCGGGGTACGGTCTTGCGGATGTTCGGCACGGGCCGCCACGCTGGTCGGCGTGCCGAACATTCCACGGGCCCGCACGGCGCTGGACGAGACCGACCGGGCGATCGTCCGGGCGCTGGTGGCGAACGCCCGGATGCCCAACAGCGCGCTGGCCGAGCAGCTCGGCATCGCCCCGTCGACCTGCCTGGCCCGGGTCCGGGCGCTGCGCGAGCGCGGGGTGATCAACGGCTACCACGCGGAGGTGGACCTGGCCGCGGCCGGACTGCCGCTGCAGGCGATGATCTCGGTGCGGCTGCGGTCGCACACCAGGGAGCAGAACGGCAGCTTCCGCGCCGCCGCGCCGCAGCTGCCCGGGGTGCTGGCGGTCTTCCACATGGCGGGCAGCGAGGACTACCTGCTGCACGTGGCGGTGGCCGACCCGGAGGCGCTGCGCTGCTTCGTGGTGGAGCACCTGACCACCCACCCGGCGGTGGCGCAGACCCGCACCAACCTGGTCTTCGAACGGATCGCGGGGACGTCGCCGATGCTCTGACGGGGCGCCGGGCAGCTGCTGGCGGGGCGCCGGCCGGACTACAGCCAGCCACGCCTGGCGGCCTGCAGCCCGGCCTGGAAGCGGGTCTGGGCGTTCAGCTCGTCGAGCAGGTGGGAGATCCGGCGGGTCATGGTGCGCTGGGTGATGCCGAGGCTGCGGACGATCGCGGCGTCCTTCATCCCGGCGGCCATCATGGTCAGCAACTCCCGGTCGCGGTCGTCGAGCCCGCCGCCCGGCCGGTCGGCGGCCAGCGGCGTGGCGCGCTCCCAGAGCAGGTCGAAGCAGGTCACCAGGGCGGTGAGCAGCGGCGAGTGGCGCACCCACAGCGCGGCGGTGGACTCGGTGGACTCGAAGCTCAGCGGGATCATCGCGCAACGGCGGTCGGCGACCAGCATCTTCATCCGCACCGAGGGCAGGCTGCGGGCCTGCTCGCCGGCCTGGATGCAGTGCAGCAGGAAATCCATCCGGGCGGCGCTCTCCAGCCCGGGCGCGTCGTACAGCGCCCGGTAGGCGACGCCGCGGGACAGCAGCTGGAGTTCGACCGGGTTGGCCACCGGGTCGTCGAAGTACGGCGGACAGTCGATGATCAACACCTCCTCCTGGGCGCCGAGTTGGAGCTGTTCGGCGCGGTGCCGCATGGCGTCCTGGCCCTCCACCAGCTCCACCAGCTCGGCGGACTTCGACGGGCCGAGCGCCTCGTACTGCCGCGCCAACTCCCTGACCCGGGTGCGCAGTCGGTCGAGCTCCTGCTGCCGCTGGGCGGCCAGCGCGTCGACCGCGACCTCCGGCGGGGCGGCGGTGTACCTGGTCGGGCTGCCGGCCAGCCGGGTCACCAGGCCGGAGGCGACCAGGCGGTGCAGGGCGGCGCGCAGCGCGGAGGGGAGGGCGTCCACCGCGTCGGCGAGCTGGGCGGCGGTCGACCGGGGCGCGGCCAGGACCCGGAGGTAGAGTGCGCTCTCCAGGGCGCCGAGCCCGACGGGCTCCAGCAGGTCGTCCGACATGCCGCCCAGGATAGGCGCGGGATGGCGACTTATGGCCATTGTCCACCATTCGCCGCCGCAGATCCGGCCATTCGGCCTTACGGTACTTGTCATCGGTAATCTGTCCGGTCCCCGGACGGGGCAGGCCCGAGCCCCTATGCGGCTGCACGACGGCGCCCCACCGCCGGCCCATGGCCGCCCCCGTTGTGAAGGGACCGACCATGGCTGTCGCGGACCCACCCCAGACCGTGCGGTACGGCCTGAGCCTGGCGACCGTGCCCGCATCCGTACCCGAGGCGCGTCGCCGGGTACGTACCGAACTCGCCGCGCAGGGCTTCGACGCGGAGCATCCGCTGACCGACACGGTGCTGCTGGTGGTCAGCGAGCTGGTGACCAACGCGGTGCGCCACGCGGCCCCCCGCTCGCCCCGGACGACCGTCGAACTCGTCTTCAGCGTCGACGAGTTGACCGTCAGCGTGCACGACAGGCATCCGCACTGCCCGCGCCGCCCCGAGGTCCCGCACCAGGACGGCAGCGGCGGCTGGGGACTCGGCCTGGTGCACGAGCTGGCCGCACTGGCCGGTGGCGGGACCGACACCCTCGCGGACGACGACGGCGGCGGGAAGACCATGGTGGTCCGGCTGCCGCTCGGCTGAGCGCGCGGTCGATGAGGGGCGGGGCCGGCGCCGCGTCCCGGCGGACACCGGTTGGGAAGACGATCGTCGGACGACCCCGCGGCACCACTCTGCTGCATGCACTCCGTTATTGCAAGTAACTCGCAATAAGCCCGGCGACCCGCTCAGCAGCGGCGCAGCGCCCCCGGCGCGCGCAGCGCGGCGATCGACGGGTAGCCGTCCACCGCCATCAGCAGGTCCGCCTCGGCCAGCAGCGAGCGCAGCACGTGCACCGCGCCGTCCTCGCCGCCCAGCGCCAGCCCGTAGACGTACGGCCGGCCCACGCCGACCGCAGTCGCGCCGAGGGCCAGGGCCTTCACCGCGTCCGCGCCCGAGCGCACGCCCGAGTCGAAGAGCACCGGCAGGCCGTCGGCCGCCGCCACCACCTCGGCCAGCGAGTCCAGCGCGGGCAGCCCGCCGTTCGCCTGCCGGCCGCCGTGGTTGGAGCAGTACACGCCGTCGATCCCGGCGTCCTTGGCGCGGCGGACGTCCTCCGGGTGGCACAGGCCCTTGAGGATCAGCGGCAGGTCGGTCAGCGACCGCAGCCAGGGCAGGTCGTCCCAGGTCAGCGGGTTGCCGAAGATCTGCACCCAGTCCATCACCGCACCGCGCGGGTCCCCGTCCGGGTCCTTCAGCCGGGCCCGGAACACCGGGTCGGAGGTGTAGTTCGCCAGGCAGTGGCCGCGCAGCTGCGGAAAGTTGCCGCTGCCCAGGTCGCGCGGGCGCCAGCCGGTCACCCAGGTGTCCAGGGTGACCACGATGCCCTTGAACCCGGCCTGCTCGGCCCGGTGCACAAGGCTCTCCGCCAGCGTCCGGTCGGTCGGCGTGTACAGCTGGAAGAAGCCCGGGGTGTCGCCCAGCTCGGCCGCCACCCGCTCCAGCGGGTCCACCGACAGCGTCGACGCCACCATCGGCACCCCCGTGCGGGCCGCCGCCCGGGCCGTCGCCAGGTCGCCGTGCCCGTCCGGCGCGCACAGGCCGACCACCCCGACCGGCGCCAGGAACAGCGGCGAGGGCAGCGTCAGCCCGAACAGCTCCACCGTCAGGTCCCGCTCCTTGGCGCCCACCAGCATCCGCGGCACCAGGCCCCACCGCGAGAACGCCGCCGCGTTGGCCCGCTGGGTGTGCTCGTCCCCCGCCCCGCCCGCCACGTACGACCACAGGCCCGGTGCCATCGCCTGCTCCGCCCGGCCCGCCAACTCCGGATACGCCATCGGGTACGTCGGCAGCACGCCGAACAGGCCCTCGAAGTAGATCTCGTTCTGGTAGTCGCCGAACTGCGGGGCCATGCGCGCTCCTCGGGGGGTGGGGGATGCCCACATTCCACCGGTCGGCGACGAGTGGTCAAGGGAGGGCCGTACCGCCCGCACTCCCGGCGGAAGATCCACCGGAGGTAGCCTGACTGCGGATGTGGTGACGATGCGAGGAACCGAACCCAAGGCGTCCGGGACGGCGATCCCCGAGGTCCCGTTCGCCGCGCCGCCCGGCGGCCCCGCCGGCGTGGAGGTGATGTCGCTCGCCGAACTGCGCGCCCGCCGCGCGAGCGCCCGGACCGCCGGCGACTTCCACCGCCCGCAGCGACCCGCCTTCCACCACCTGCTCACGCTGGAGCGCGGCGACCTCCGGCACACCGTCGACTTCACCGAGTACGCGCTGCGGCCCGGGAGTTGGCTGTGGGTCAGGCCCGGGCAGGTCCAGCAGTGGGGCCCGCTCGGGGACGCCGACGGGACGCTGGTGCTGTTCGAGCCCGGCTTCCCCGACCCGGCGACGGTGGCCTCCGCCCGGCTCGACGACCCCTTCGCCCCCGCCGTCCGGCAGCCCGCCGGCCCCGACCGGGAGGCCCTCGACCACGCGGTGCGGCACCTGCACCGCGAGTACGCCGACGCGGGCCGGCTCCCCGCCGACGTGCACCTCGCACTGGTCCGCCACCTGCTGGCCGCGCTGCTGCTGCGCCTCGCCCACCAGAGCGGCCCGCACGGCGGCGCGGGCGCCGAGGCCGGCGAGACCTACTGCCGGTTCCGGCAGGCCGTCGAACGCGACTTCACCCGCACCCGCCGGGTCGAGGACTACGCGCGGGCGCTCGGCTACTCCCCGCGCACGCTCTCCCGCGCCACCCTCGCCGCGACCGGTGTCGGCGCCAAGGAGTTCGTCGACCGCCGCGTCGTCCTCGAGGCCAAGCGCCTGCTCGCCCACAGCGACCGCTCCGCCGCCCGCATCGCCGACCACCTCGGCTTCGCCGACGCCGCCAACTTCGCCAAGTTCTTCCACCAGCGCACCGGCACCACCCCCATCGCGTTCCGCACCACCGTCCGCGGCGCGGAGGACAACTGACGGATCGTCAGGAGACCCGAGGTGCGCCGTCAGAGCGCCGCGCGGATCAGCTCCGCCGTCTGCGCCGCGTGGGCGGCGTCGCGGTAGCGGGTGCGGGGCCAGAAGAAGCCGCGCAGGCCGTCCTTGGGGTTGCGGGGGACGACGTGGGTGTGGAGGTGGGGGACGGACTGGCTGATGCGGTTGTTGGCGGCGACGAAGCTGCCCGCGGCGGACATGCCGCGCTCGACGGCGGCGGTCAGCAGGCGGACGCGCGAGTAGTAGGGGCCGGTCTCCTCCTCGGTGAGGTCGGTGAGGGTGGGCACGTGCCGGCGCGGGATCACCAGCACGTGGCCGGGGAAGAGCGGGCGGTGGTCGAGGAAGGCGAGGACGAGGTCGTCGGCGAAGACGGTGTCGACGGCGACCTCGCCCGCGGCGACCCGGCAGAACAGGCAGTCCATCGGGCCATCATCGCCCCGCCGCGGCCGGTCAGGCGTGCGACCAGGCCGGGGCGGTGACCACGGCGAGCAGCTGGGCGGAGGTGAGGGCGCCGGGCTCGGCCGAGTACGTGAAGCCGGGGCCGTAGGTCCACAGCTGGGCGGAGACCAGGGTGCCGTCGGGGAGCAGGGCCGCCGCGTGCCAGCTCCTGCCGGTGGCGCCGTCGGGGCCCAGGACCGTCCGCTCGCCGACCGCCGTCCTGGTGCCGTCCCCGGTGACCGCCAGGGTCGAGCCGTAGCCCAGCTGCTCGAAGGCGGTGCGCGGGTCGTCGGGGAAGCCGCGGTGCCAACCGTGCTCGACCGACACCACCAGCTGGCTGGTGCGCCCGGCCGCGGTCACCGCGCCGTGCACGCGGCCCGGCGTGTCCTGGACGCCCGTCCCGGCGTCGAAGGAGGCTCCGGCGGGCAGCGCGCCGCGGAGCGTCGCCAGCACCGCGGCCGGGGGCGCCGCCGCCGGCTGCGCGGACACCGCGGGCATCCCGACGAAGGCCGGCCGCCAGGCGTCCGAGGACACCACGTCGAGGAGCTGGGCCTCGGTCAGTGCAGGCTGCTCCCGAAGGGCCCGGGCCGGGGTGGTCTCGTCCACCCGGACCTGCCGCCCGTCGGGCGCCGTGTGGACCACCGTCCAGGAGCGGTCGTCGCCGGTCCAGCGGGGCTGCTTGACGAGGGTGAGGACACGCGAGCCGTCCGGCCGGGTCTCCCGGCGGCAGCTGGTGGTCGGCTCGGAGAGGCTGTCCGGGCACTGCACGCCCGTGGAGCCGTCGGTCAGCGGGACGGCCACCCGGTTGACGGTCAGCAGGACCGTCACCGGTCCCCGGCCGTCGTCGTAGTCGAGCCAGGCCAGCGGGTGGCCGCCGGGCAGCTGGTCGTCGGCGGTCTGGCCGTTCACGTCGGTGACCAGGCCGTCGGCGGGCAGCAGCGAGCGCAGCGTCACGGTCATGAACTGGGCGCTGACCGGCGGCGCGGCCGGTGCGGGCCGCGGGGCGGGGCGGTCCGGCAGCACGGCCAGGGCGAGTGCGGCGGCGGCGACCACGCCGACGGCCGAGGCGGCGGCGGTCCGGCGGCGGCGCACGCGGGTGCGGCCGCGGCGCTCGGCGGCCAGCGCGAACAGCTCGACGGCGGGCTCCGGGGCCAGGTCGGCGGAGGCCCGCAGGGCGCGGGCGAAGTCCTCTTCGGGAAGCATCGGGCAGACTCCAGGGGGCGGAGGGCGGAACGCTGGGAGGTGACGCCGGGTCAGCGGGCCGCGGGCGTCACGGGCGGGCGAGGTCGTCGAGCTGGTCGCCGAGGCTCGCGCGCAGCCGGGTCAGTGCGCGGGAGGCGCGGGAGCGGACGGCGCTGGGCGTCAGGCGCAGGGCGGCGGCGGTCTCCTCGACACCGAGGTCCTCCCAGTAGCGCAGGATGAGCACCGCCCGGTCCTGCTGAGGGAGTTCGCCGAGCGCGTGCAGCAGGGTGAGCCGCAGCGCCGGGTCCGCGCCGGGCGCGGGGCGGTCGGCGAAGGTGTCGGTCACGTGCTCGCCGCTGCTGCGCCGCCGGCGGTGCGTCAGGAAGGTGTTGACGAGCACGGTGCGGGCGTAGCCGGCCGGGTTGGCCATCCGGGAGACCCGCCGCCAGTTGCCGTACAGGCGGCTGAGGGCCTCCTGGGCGAGGTCCTCCGCGAGGTGGGCGTCGCCGCCGGTCAGCAGGTACGCCGTGCGGACCAGGTGGCGGGCGCGGGCGGCCGCGAAGTCCCGGAAGTCCAGGGGCTCGTCCGCCCCGGTGGTCGTCGTGCTGTCCATGCCCTTCTAACGCGGTCGGACGGTGTTCCTGTCGCACCGTCGGCTGATCATCCGTCAATCACACGGGGTGTCGGACCGGACGGAACCGGACAAGGTGTGACGATGCGCTCGTGACCACCACCAGCGAGCTCAGCCCGGCGGCGCCGCCCGTCCTCGACCGGCGGCAGCGCAACGTCGTGTTCGGCACCATCATGCTGGGCATGCTGCTGGCCGCCCTCGACCAGACCATCGTCGGCACCGCGCTGCCCACCATCGTGGCGGACCTCGGCGGCGCCGCGCACATGTCGTGGGTGGTGACGTCCTACCTGCTCGCGGAGACCGTCACGACCGCGCTGGTCGGCAAGTTCGGCGACCTGTTCGGCCGCAAGGTGGTCTTCCAGGTCTCGGCGATCGTCTTCATCACGGGCTCCTTCCTGTGCGGCCTGTCCACCAACATGACGCTGCTGATCGCCTGGCGGGCGGTCCAGGGCGTCGGCGCCGGCGGCCTGATGGTCACCTCGATGGCGCTGATCGCCGACGTCATCCCGCTGCGCGAGCGCGGCAAGTACCAGGGCGCGATCGGCGCGGTGTTCGGCGTCGCCACGGTGATCGGCCCGCTGCTCGGCGGACTCTTCACCGACCACCTGACCTGGCGCTGGGCCTTCTACGTCAACGTGCCGATCGCGATCCTGGTGGTGATCGCCGCCGCCCGGAACATCCCGGTGGTCCGCTCCGCCACCCGCCCGGTCATCGACTACCTGGGCATCGCACTGGTCGCGATCGGCGCCAGCTCACTGATCCTGGCCACCAGTTGGGGCGGCAACGAGTACGCCTGGGGCTCGCCGGTGATCATCGGCCTGTTCTGCGGCGGCGTGATCGCCCTCACCCTGTTCTGCCTGGTGGAGACCAAAGCCGCCGAACCCACCCTGCCGATGCGGCTGTTCCGCAACCCGGTCTTCACGGTCTGCTCGATCCTCAGCTTCATCGTCGGCTTCGCCATGCTCGGCGCGATGACCTTCCTGCCGACCTTCCTGCAGTACGTCGACGGCGACTCGGCGACGGTCTCCGGCGTGCGCACCCTGCCGATGGTGCTCGGCCTGCTGATCGCCTCGGTCTTCAGCGGCAACGTGGTCTCCAAGACCGGCCAGTACCGGATCTTCCCGATCGTCGGCTCGCTGGTCATGGCCGTCGGCCTGTACCTGCTCTCGCTGCTCGACGCGGAGACCAGCGCCTGGCTGGCCAGCCTCTACATGTTCGTGCTCGGCACCGGCATCGGCCTGTGCATGCAGGTGCTCACCATCGCCGTGCAGAACACCGTCGACTACGCCGACCTCGGCACCGCCACCTCCGGCGTCACCTTCTTCCGCACCCTCGGCTCCTCGTTCGGCACCGCCGTCTTCGGCACCATTTACGCCAACACCCTGAAGACCAACCTCGCCGAGGGCATCGCCAAGGCCGCCGCCGCCACCGGAGCCGACCCCCGGCAGATCGCCGGCGCCGCGCAGAACCCGCACGGCGTGCACGACCTTCCGGCCGACCAGTCCGGACCCGTCATCCAGGCGTACGCCGACTCGCTGCACACCGTCTTCCTGTGGACCGTCCCGGTCGCCGTCCTCGGCTTCGTGGTCGCGCTCTTCCTCAAGCAGGTCAAACTCCGCGACTCCGCCCGGGCCACCTCCACCGACATGGGCGAGGGCTTCGCCCAGCCGTCCTCCGGCGACTCCACCAAGCTGCTGGAACTCGCCGTCGCCAAACTCCTGCGCACCGCCGGCCTGGAGACCGCCCGACAGGTCGTCAACTCCTCAGGTACCCGCCTCGACATGGGCGGCGCCTGGGCCGTCATGCAGGTCGAGCTGTTCACCCGCACCGTCGGCCACGCCAGCCTGCACCTGATCGCCGCCCGCCGCCGGATCCCCCCGGAGGTCCTCGAACCGGTCTTCGACCGGATGGTCGCCGAAGGCTTCCTCCAGGCCGACAACGGCTTCTTCGACCACACCGAGGCCGGTGAACACGAGGCCGCCGTCATCACCCACGCCTGGGCCGACTGGCTGAACCACCGCCTCGAAGAGGACCGCGGCCGCCCCCGCAGCGCCGAACTGCGCGCCGCCGCCGACGCGATCGCCAAGCGGATGATCGCCGAGGACCTCGCCGAGGGACTCCCCGAAGCGGTCCGCAGCGGCACCCGCTGACTCCCCGCCGGGATGCTGCTCTACGCCCCCGCGGCGCTGTTCCTGCTGCTGTTCGGCATCGGCGTCCTGCGCGACCGGCGCCGCTTCGGCAACGCCGTCCAACTCGGCCTCGCCGTCACCTTCCTGGCCCTCGCGCTGCTGGTCACCCTCGGCCGGGCCGACTCGGTCGCCGCCGAGACCGTCCTGATCGCCGTCGTCCTCGCCCCCGCGGTCGGCTCCCTGGTCCTCGCCTTCCTGCTGATCGCCAACGGCCTCAAGATGCTCCGCACGGAGGGCCGCCGCCCCGCCAACCTGCTCGCCCTGCTCGCCGGAGCCGGCATCCTGCTGGTCTTCGGCCTGCTGCTGGCCGCCACCCGGACCTCCTCCCCGGAGGTGGCCACCCTCGCCCGCACCGTCTTCGTGGTCGCCTCCTACCTCTCCTTCCTCTTCGTCTGCTTCGTCGGCTACGCCTACCTCTACGGGCGCCTGACCCCGCGTCAGGACGTCGACTACGTGGTCGTCCTCGGCTCCGGCCTGCTCGACGGCGTGCGGGTCCCCCCGCTGCTCGCCAGCCGCCTCGAGCGCGGCCGCGCCCTGTACGACGCGCAGGCCCGGCGCGGCCGCGCCCCGCTCCTCATCACCTCCGGCGGCCAGGGGCCCGACGAACGGCGCCCCGAATCCCACGCGATGGCCGACTACCTCACCGACCGCGGCTTCCCCGCGGAGCGGCTCCTGCGCGAGGACCGCTCCCGCACCACCGAGGAGAACCTCCGCTACAGCCGCGAGCTGATGACCGCCGCGGACCCCGGCTACCGCTGCGTCATCGTCACCAACAACTTCCACGCCTTCCGCACCGCGATCCTCGCCCGCCGCGAGAACGTCAACGGCCAGGTCGCCGGCGCCCCGACCGCCGCCTACTTCTGGCCCACCGCCACCATCCGCGAGTTCGCCGCCGTCTTCGTCCAGTACGGCCGCACCAACTTCGCCGTCTGCACCCTCCTGATCGCCGCCTCCCTCCTGGCCTAGCCCCACCCGCCCACCGGGCGCTGCGGCTGCGCCGCCGGTGAGCCCGCAATGCTGTCCTGTTCGGAGGGTGGGTCCCGTCGTCGCCTCGCCCGCCCGGAGGGCTAGGTGGCTTCGGGGCCGGCCCGGAGGGCGGTGGCGGCGGCGCCGATGAGGCCGGCGTCGGGGCCGAAGTGGGCGGGGTGGAGGTGGAGGCCGCGGGTGAAGGGGAGGCCGGCGTAGTGGGTGAGGTGGCGGGCGAGGGGGTCGAAGAGGAGGGGGCCGGCCTGGGCGACGCCGCCGCCGATGACGACGGCCTGGATCTCGACCAGCGCGGCCGTCCCGGCGATCGCCGCCGCCAACGCCCGCGCCGCCAGGTCGAACGCGGCGAGCGCCGCACCGTCCCCCGCGTGGGCGGAGTCGGCGACGGTTCGGGCGGTCGCGCTGCAGGCGTCCGGCGGACGCCACCCCGCGGTGCGGGCGTGCCGGACGATCGCCGGCCCGCTGGCCAGGCCCTCCAGGCAGCCGCGTCCGCCGCACGGGCAGGGATCGCCGTCCCACTGCACCGAGACGTGCCCGATGTGCCCGGCGTTGCCGGTCGGACCGGGGTGCACCCGCCCGTCCAGGACCAGCCCGCCGCCGACTCCGGTGGAGACCACCATGCACAGCGCGTTGCGGTACTCCGCGGCGGCGCCGAGCCAGTGCTCGGCCTCGGCGACCGCCACCCCGTCGCCGAGCAGTCGCACCGGCAGCCCCGTCCGGTGGGCGATCCGCCCGGCCAGCGGGAAGTCGCGCCACGCCGGGATGTTGACCGGGCTGACCGTCCCCTGCACGGTGTCCACCGGACCGGCGCTGCCCACCCCCACGGCCCGCACCCGGACCCACTCCGGGTGTCCGGTCAGCTCGTCGAGCACCTCGGCGACCCCCGCGAACACCGCGGACGACTCGCCCTCCGCCGCGGTCGGGCGTTCGGCTCTGGCCAGCAGCTCGCCGCTCGCGGTGACGATCGCGGCGGCGGTCTTGGTGCCGCCGAGGTCGACGGCGGCCACCAGCCGCTCCGGGGGCGGGACGGCGTTCACGGTGCGCCTCCTGACATGTCCGATTCTGGTGCGACTTGTCGGACTGGCCACGCTACCCGAGGACCCGCACCCCGCGGCCGTCTGACGCGGGGTCAGAGCGCCGCCGTCAGTCCCTTGCCGAGCGTGACCAGCCCGCCGGCGAGGGCCAGCGTCAGCACCAGGGTCCGCGCCTGCCGCTCCGGCACCCGCCCGGCCAGCAGGAACCCGGCCGCCGTCCCCACCCCGACGGCCGCTCCGGCCAGCGACCACTGCGCCCCGGAGAGCGTCGGCAGCCCGCGCGCGGTCAGTGACACCGCGTTGACGACCACGCCGTAGAACTGCGCGTTGGGCCGGAACTCGCGCGCCGACCAGCCGCTGTTCACCGCGTACAGCGAGATCGCCGGGCCGCCCACCCCGGCCGCCGCGTTCAGCAGCCCGCTGGTGGCGCCCGCCGCGACCGCGCCCGGCACCCCGCGTAGGGCCGCCGCCCCGACCCCGCGGATGACCAGCGTCGCCGCGACGGTGACGGCCGCCCCGATCCCGATCAGCAGCGTCGGCTCCGGCACGGCCCTGGTCAGCCACGCCCCCGCCGGCACGGTGACGATCGCCGCCAGCACCAGCGGCACCATCCGCCGCGGCTGTACGCCGCGCCACTCCGAGGCCAGCCCGGCGAGGCTGATCATCCCGCTCGCGCAGTTGGCCAACCCGACCCCGTCCGCCGGACCGAGCACCAGCACCAGCACGGGCGCCGCGACCAGGGCGAACCCCATGCCGGAGAGCCGCTGGACGGCGGACGCGACCAGGACGAACAGCACGAGCAGACAACCGACGATCACAGCCGCACACCCTCGCACGCCTGAGGTCCGCGGCGCAGCGCCCCCGGGCGGCGCCGGCCGGCCCGGGTCACTGCACGGGGTGCGCGGTCAGGCTGTTGCGCAGGCGGTGGTAGGTCGGGACGTCGAAGCGGCCGGCCCGGGGAGCGGCGACCGTCGCGGCGGAGAGGGCCACCGCGTCGGGGAGGATCGCAGGCCAGCCGGCGTTCGCGGCGAGGCCGGCGGCGAGGGCGGCGACCACCGAGTCGCCGGCGCCGGTGGGATTGCCGACGACGGCGGTGGCCGGCGCGCAGCGCCAGGCGGCGCGGCCGTCGACGGCGAGCAGGCCCTCGGGCCCGAGGGAGGCGAGGACGGACTCGGCGCCGAGCCGGCGGAGGGCGTCCGCCGCGGCGCGCGGGTCGGCGAGGCCGGTGGCGGCGGTGAGTTCGGCGGCGTTGGGCTTGATCACGGTGGGGCGGGCGGGCAGCGCGGCGAGCAGTGCGGGGCCGTCCGCGTCCAGGACCACGGGGACGTCGAACTTCCGGCCGAGGTCGACGAGTCGGGCGTACGCGTCGGCGGGGAGCCCGGGCGGGAGGCTGCCGGAGAGGACCAGGACGGTGGCCTGCGGGAGGTGGCGTTCGATCTCGGCGCACAGGGCGGACCAGTCGGCGGGCCCGAGTTCGGGGCCGGGCTCGTTGAGCATGGTGGCGTCGGCGGCGTCCACCACGGCCACGGTGCGCCGGGTCTCACCGGATATCGGGACGACCGCGTGGTCGAGTCCGGCGGCGGCGAGGTCGGCACGGACGGCCTCGCCGGTGGGGCCGCCGAGCGGCAGGACGCAGCGGACGGGTCGGCCCAGCGTGGTGAGCACCCGCGCGACGTTGACGCCCTTGCCGCCGGCCTGGGCGGCGACCTCGGCGACCCGGTGGCTGGTGTGCGGGCGGAATCCCGGGACGGTGTAGGTGACGTCCAGCGCCGGGTTGGGAGTGACAGTGAGGATCACGGTGGACGGCCCCCCGAGGGTTGGTGATTGAATCTGCGCGATTGTACTGAACTTCAAGCAGCTTCGATCACCAGCGGGCCTATTTCAAGAGCCGGGACAGCCTCCGGTCGGCCAGTACCCGTCCGCCGGTCTGGCAGGTCGGGCAGTACTGCAGCGAGGAGTCCGCGAAGTTCACCGAGCGGACGGTGTCCCCGCAGACCGGGCAGGCCTCGCCCGCCCTGCCGTGCACCGCCAGATTGGCCTTCTTCTCCGACTTCAGCCCGCCGGGCGGCGCGGCCCGCAGCAGCTCCAGCGCGGCGGTCAGCTCGTGCCGGATCGCCGCGTGCAGCCGCCCGAGCTGCTCCTCGTCGAGCGAGGCGGCCAGCGCGTAGGGGGAGAGCTTCGCGGTGTGCAGGATCTCGTCGGAGTAGGCGTTGCCGATGCCGGCCAGCAGGGTCTGGTCGGTGAGGAAGGTCTTCAGCCGGCGGCTCGCGCCCGCGGCCATGGCGGCGAGCTGTTCGGGGGTGGCGGCGAGGGCGTCGACGCCGAGTCTGGCGATGCCGGGGACCTGCTGAGGGTCCGTCACCACGTGGGCGGCGAGCCGCTTGGTGGTGCCCTGCTCGGTCAGGTCGAAGCCGCTGCCGTCGTCCAGCACCAGGCGCAGCGCCAGCGGTCCGCGGCGGCTCGGCGGCTTGGCGGGGAACGAGGCGCGCTGGTGCACCCAGCCGGCCCGGGCCAGGTGCACCACCAGGTGCGGACCGCCGTCGGTGGCCAGGTCCAGGAACTTGCCGTGCCGCCCGACGCCGCTGACGGGCCGTCCGGCGAGCGCCTGGACCGGCGGGTCGAAGGTCTTCAGCACCTGGATCGACAGCACCTCGACGCGCTCCAGCGTGCGTCCGGCGCAGGCGGCGGTCATCCGCTCGGCGAGCGCCTGTACTTCGGGGAGTTCGGGCACCCGTCCAGTCTCGCCCGCGGGCGGGGCGCGGGCCACCCGGCGGACGGCGGGTCCCGGCAGGCGTGCCGTTCGTGGCGGAACGGTGTCCTGACGGCGTGTCGGATGTCGGGGGCCGGATGCTCGGCGTTCACCCGAGGGGGCTAAGTTGGCTATACATGTTTGCCGAGTGTCCCGGTTTCGAGGGGGAAGCGTGAGTCCTGTCGCCGTCCCGGTCGTGGTGCTGGCCGCGGCCCTGCTGCACGCCGTGTGGAACGCCCTGGTGCACGGGGTGCGCGACCGGCTGGCCGGCGTCGCCCTGATGAACGGCGTCTTCGTGGTCTGCGGGCTGGCGATGGCGCCGTTCTTCCCGCTGCCCGGGTCGGCCGTGCTCCCGTACATGCTGGGCTCGGCCGCCCTCCAGGTCGGCTACCAGCTGCTGCTGGCCCGGGCGTACGAGCTCGGCGACTTCGGGCAGATGTACCCGATCGCCCGCGGCACCTCCCCGGCGGTGGTCGCGCTGCTCGCCGTCACCGTCCTGCACCACACGATGCCGCCCGGCAAGCTCGTCGCCGTCGCCGTCATCTCGCTCGGCCTCGCCGGGCTCACCCTGGTCGGCGGCGTCCCCGGCCGCGCCCAGCTCCCGGCGCTGGCCGCCGCGTTCGGCAACGGCGTGCTGATCGCCGGATACACCGTGGTCGACGCCGGCGGGGTCCGGGCCGCCTCCAGCGCGGGCGGCTACATCTCCTGGATGTTCGTGGTCCAGGGCCTCGCCGTGCTCGCCGCGGTCACCGCCGTCCGCGGCCGCACCCTGCTGCCCGCGCTGCGCGAGGGCCGCGCCGTCGGCGTGGTCGGCGGCCTGATGTCGCTCACCGCCTACGGCCTGGTGGTCTGGGCGCAGACCGTCGGCGACCTCGCCACCATCGCCGCGCTGCGCGAGACCAGCATCGTGATCGCCGCCCTGATCGGCACCCTCGTCCTGCGCGAACGCCTCGGCACCCTCCGGCTCGCCGCCAGCGCCACCGTCCTGACCGGCATCGCCCTGCTGGAGCTGGCGCACTGAGGGCGGTCAGGGCCTGGGCAGTTCCGCCCATGTGCCCATCGTCGTCTCCAGGGTCCAGATCCTGACGTCGGCCTGTACCCGGGAGGCGAACAGGTCGCGTTCCGCCACGATGGCCAGGTCGCCGGTGCCGAGTTGCTGTCGCACCGCGTGCTCCAGCAGGTCCATACCGGTGCTGCCGCCGTCGCAGAGGGCGCGGAGGAAGGTCCGGTCCCAGGTCCGCTCGTGGAAGACCCAGGGGGCCTCACCGTCGGCGGTGCGGCGGAGGACGGTCATGAACTGCTTGGCCCGGTCGCGGCGCGCCGCTCCGTCCTTGATCTGGAAGATGTGGTTGCCCGTCTCGACCACGGTCGTCGTCGGCAGAACGAACCGCACTCCGGCCCCGTTTCGGGCAGTCATCTCCGCTACGACCGCGTCGTGGTGAGCATTGAGGTGCGGAACGTTCAGGATCTCCACGAACACCGAGGTGTCCAGGAAGTCGACGACGGGCAGTCGGAGGCCAGGCGCGCGCTTGGGAGTCACGGGCTCACAGGCTCCTCAGGAAATCCTTGACACCTTCGGACGGGACACGGGGCTGGAGGGCGTCCGGGAGCCGGTTCTTGGTCACGGCGTCGCCCAGGTCCCCGGCGGCCAGCAGGTCGATGTAGCCGGGTAGGTCTGTCAGTCGGGTGAGGACGCTCTCGCCGGACTCGGGATCGCGGGTACACACCACGACGCCCGAATGGTCCTGGGCATCAAGGGAGTTGAGCAACGCTGGACTGTGTGTGGTGAACAGCACGTCGATGCTGCGCTGCTTCGACTCCTCCTTCATCAGTTGCAGCACCCGGGCCGCCTGCGTCGGGTGCAGGCCGTTCTCGATCTCCTCGATCACCAGGTGCCGCTGCGCCGCCTCCGGGTCGTCCGTCGAGACGGGGGCACTGAGCAGGGCGGTGCCGAAGGCCAGGAAACGAAGCATGCCATCGCTGAGCAGCCGCGCGGGCACGTCGTGCTCGCTGCCGTGGTAGCCGGCCTCGCGGAGGACGAGCTGGACGTCGCCGAGGGTGGTGTCGACGCTGCTGATGCCGCGGACCGGGTATTCGGGCATTCCGGCCACCAACTCGGTGAGCCGGTCGAAGGCGGTCGGATCGGCCTGTCGCAGGTGGACCGCAACAGCGCTCAAGTTGTCGGCGCTGCGGCGGAGTTCCGTATCCCTGGCGTTGACGTAACGCCTCATCAGATGGGGGACCGGGTCGAGCAGGAACACCTCGCGCAGGACTGCCAGGACGTCCTGTGCCGACTGGTGAACGACCTTTGCCGCTTCGGTGGTCACCGGCAGCCGTACAGGGATCTGACTGGTCAGCAGCCGGTCGGATGTGAAGGGGATACCGGGGTCCAGGCCGTCGCCGCGTCTGCCGGCAAACCAACGGACGTTGAAATCGCTGCGACGGGGGTCGAGTGGGTCGCTCGTCAGCAGGGCCCGACCGGCGGCGAGTCGGCGGTTGCCGTAGCGCACGCCTTCGACTGCGACCAGTTCCTCCCGGACGATGCGGACCTCGGGGCGGACCGCGATCTCCACGTCCAAGTCGTAGACCGCCTGTCCGGCCCGGACCCGGCAGCCAAGCCGGAAGCCGTCCTGTCCCAGCGGGGCGCAACCTTCGGCGCCGCCGCGGATCGGTTCCTCGCCGCCGGCGCGGGGGGCATCCAGGACGTCACGCACGGGCTCTCCGGTGGCCAGGCGGGAGAGCACCAGGAGCGCGTCCAGGGCGTTGGACTTGCCGCTGCCGTTGCGTCCGATCAGCACGGTGAGGTCCTGGAGCGGCAACCGCTGATCGGTGAAGCTCTTGAAGGAGGTCAGCCGGACCTCCTCCAGGCGGGGAGTCTCCACCGCGCACCTCTTTCGTCCGTTCAACACCGAGCGACGTCCTCGGCCCAGCTAAGCAGTCGATCTTGCGCTCCGTCCAATACCGGGCCGCCGGGTCAGCTCAGGGACTCCACGGCGGTGGCGAGGCGGTGGGCGGCTTCGGTGAGTTGGGGGCGGGTCTCGGCGTAGCCGAGGCTGAGGCGGATGCGGGGGGTGGGCTCGGCGGTGAAGTAGGCCGGGCCGGGGGAGACGGCGAGGCCGTGGCGGAGCGCGGCGGCGGTGAGGGCGTGCGGGTCGAGGTGGGACGGGAGGGGGAGCCAGAGGTGGAAGCCGCCGTAGGGGAGGCGGGCCGGCAGCAGGCTCGGGGCCCGGTGTTCGAGCGCGGTGGCGAGCAGGTGCCGCCGGTCCGCCAACTCGCGTGCCACGAACCGCAGATGGCGCGGCCAGTCGGGCGAGGTGACCAGCTCGAGCGCGGCCTCCTGGAGCGGACGCGGGACGAAGAACGTGTCCACCGCCTGGACGGTGCGCAGCCGGGCGAGCGCGGGACCGCGGGCGGCCAGCGCGGCCACCCGCAGGCTCGGTGACGCGGGCTTGGTGAGCGAGCGGACGTGCACCACGACGCCGTCGGGGTCGTCCGCGGCCAGCGGCGGCGGCAGTTCGGGCGCGTCCGCGTGCACCAGCCGGCGGGCGTAGTCGTCCTCGACCACGAACGCCCCGGCCTGCTTGGCGGCGGCCAGCACCGCGCGCCGGCGCTCCGGCGGCAGGACGGTGCCGGTGGGGTTCTGGAACAGCGGCTGGCAGACGAAGAGGCGGGCCCCGCTGACCGCGAAGGCCTCGGCGAGGCGCTCGGGCCGCACGCCGTCCTCGTCGACCGGCACCGGGACCGGCCGCAGGCCCGCGGCGCGGGCGATCGCCAGCAGCCCGGGGTAGGTGGGGGACTCCACCAGGACCGGGGCGCCGGGCGGGGCGAGCGAGCGCAGCGCGGTGGACAGCGCGGACTGGCCGCCGGCCGCGATCAGCACCTCGGCCGCGGTGACGCCGCCGCCGATGTCACGGGCGAACCAGCCGCGCAGTTCCGGAAGCCCGTCCAGCGGCGGGCGGCCCCAGGCGCCGGGCCGGCGGGCGGCCCGGGCGAGGGCGGTGCCGAGCGCCTTCTCCGGCAGCAGCGAGGGGTGCAGGTAGCCGCTGTTGAGGTCGATCACCTCGGTCGGCGGCTGGGCCAGCGCAGCCAGTACCCCGGAGGCGTCCACCACCCGGGAGGGCGGGGCGCCGGCCTCCGCGCTGAGCGCCACCTCCTGCCAGGAGAAGTCGCCCTGCGGCGCGGGCGCCGGCCGCTGCTCGGCGCGGAAGACGCCGGTGCCCGGGCGGGAGACCAGCAGGCCCTCGGCGACCAGTTCGCGGATCGCCCGGGACACCGTCACCGGGCTCACCCGGTAGCGGTCCACCAGGTCCCTGCTACTCGGAATCCGGTCACCTGGCGAGTAGCGCACGACCAGCGCGCGGAGGGTTCCGGTCAGCTCCTGCACGCCCATTGACAGCCCTTTCGACAGACGGAGGGTAACTGTTATCGTCAGACATGTCAGCCCACAGTAGCGCTATCGCCCGTCAATCAGTAGCACTCACCGGCACCGCACAGGCCGCGCTCGGGGTGCTCTCCTTCTCGTTCTCCTTCCCCGCCACCGCCTGGGCCCTGCAGGGCTTCGGCCCGTGGACGGTCACCGGACTGCGCGGAGTGCTCGCCGCGCTGATCGCCGCGGTCTGCCTGGCCGCCTCCGGGGTCCGGATACCCCCGCGGGCCACCTGGCCCGGCCTCGCCGCCGTCGCCCTCGGGTGCGCCGTCGGCTTCCCGCTGCTCACCACCCTGGCCCTGAAGACCTCCTCCACCGCGCACTCCGCCGTGGTGATCGGGCTGCTCCCGCTGGGCACCGCCGCGGTCGGCGCGTGGCGCACCAAGGCCCGGATGTCGCGCGCCTTCTGGTGGGCGGCGCTGGCCGGCGCGGCGGTGGTGGTCGCCTTCACCGTCCAGCAGAGCAACGGCAACGGCCTCACCACCGCCGACCTGTACCTGTTCGGCGCGCTGGTGGTCTGCGCGATCGGCTACGCGGAGGGCGGGCGGCTGGCCCGGGTCATGCCCGGCTGGCAGGTGATCGCCTGGGGCGTGGTCGCCGCGCTGCCGATCACCGCCCTGACCGGCGGCCTCGCCCTCGCTGCCGAGCCCGTGCACTGGAACTGGCACGGCCTGGCCGGGCTCGGCTACCTGGCCGCGATCTCCCAGTTCGGCGGCTTCGTGGTCTGGTACCGCGGCATGGCTGCCATCGGCGTGCCCCGAGCCGCCCAACTCCAGCTCGCCCAGCCGCTGTTGACGCTCTGCTGGGCGGTCCTGATCCTCGACGAGACGCTGCCCGCCATCGCCGTCCCCACCGCCCTCGCCGTGGTGGCCTGCATCGCCGCCACTCAGCGCGCGGCCCGCGCCAAGGCTCCGGCCGGATCCGCGGTCCGCGCGTCGGGCCGGCAGCCCTCGTCAGCGGCGGCGGACCGGCCGGAGCTCCACGAGCACGCCGGTCAGACGCAGACCCGGCAGTAGAGGTGTTGCCGGGCGGTGCGGGCCCGCCGGGCCAGCAGCGCCAACTCCTTGATCAGCGGACGCAGCTCGTCGGGTTCGACGGGCTGCAGTTCCGCCGTCCGCGCCCAGCGCTCGGCCAGCTCCGGCAGGTCCGAGGCGCGGATCCCCGCCAGGGTCTCCCGGACGTCGTCGGCCAGCTCCATCACCCACGGGCCGGTCACCCACGGGTCGTCCTCCGCGAACGCCGCCGTGGCCCCCTCCGCCCACGGCTGCGGCCCGACCGGCCAGACCGGACGCGCCGCCACCAGCCCCGCCTCGAACGGCACCTCGCGCGCGGCGGCGACCAGCCGCCCGAGCACCACGATCGGGTCGATCCCCTTCGCCTCGACCAGGTCGAACGCCTTCGACGGCTGCTCGTCGCTCGTCAGCACCTTGACCACCGACGCCTCGTCCGTCGCCCGGAAGTAGTCCGTCAGCACACCCATTGGCTCATCCCCTCCGCCAAGCACACCAGGGCCACCAGTGGACCACGGACGGTCGACGCCCCGTCAGGTGGCCTCCGGTGCATCGCTGAGACGGGCCGGGGCGACGGAACGGCTCGGCGGCTCGGCGGCTCGACGGCGTGCGGGGGGTCGCCGAGCTGGAGGTGGGCCTCCGCGTCGAGTTCCCGGGCCATGGCCTCCATCGCGTCGTCGCCGAGCTCCTGGGCGGTCCGGACGAGCTCCCCGGCGACCTCCCGCGCCTCCTCCCAGCGCCCGCCGTGCGCAGGTCGAGGCCGAGCAGCCGGCTGGAGACGGCCTCGTTCGCCCGTTCCCCGGCCCAGGCGGCGACGGACTCGGCGGCCCGGCCCACGCGCCGGAGTGCGGAAGACCTCGATGCTCCGCCGGTAGGAGTCCAGGCTCGGCGCGGCCTCCTCCAGGGCCTGCCGGGGACGGCCTGCGGCCTGATGATGCGTCGAACGTCGTGGTCGGGCGTCCGGGGGAGCTCCACCGCGCGGCACCCCCGCACAAGGTGTCGCGCGGTGGGCTCCGGCTAGTAGGTGCCGGGGATGCCGGCCGCCTTGCAGGCCGCGGCGTACTGCGGGGTGCAGACGTCGGCGGCCTTGTAGAGGCCGCCCGCGATGACCGTGTCGGCCACCTTGGCCTTGGTGACCACGATGGGGGTGAGCAGCATCGAGGGGATCTCGTCGCCCTTGGAGGTGGTGATGGTGGAGGCGACGGAGGTGACGTCGAGTCCCTTCACCAGGTACACGGCGATGTTGGCGGCGGCGTCGGCCTCGGGGCGGTACGGCTTGTAGATGGTGTACGCCTGCTCGCCGGTGAGGATCCGTCGGACGGCCTCCAGCGAGGCGTCCTGGCCGCCGACCGGGACGTCGGTGCGGCCCGCCTTGTGCAGGGCGTCGATGATCGAGCCGGCCATGCCGTCGTTGGCGGAGTAGACGGCCTGGAAGCCGTTCTTGCCGAGCTTGGAGATGGCGTC
Organism: Kitasatospora sp. NPDC002522; assembly: GCF_053595195.1. Lineage (NCBI taxonomy): Bacteria > Bacillati > Actinomycetota > Actinomycetes > Kitasatosporales > Streptomycetaceae > Kitasatospora > Kitasatospora sp. NPDC002522. The sequence goes on along the minus strand of NZ_JBSFXE010000005.1, from coordinate 40,738 downwards.
GTTGACCTTCTCGGCGGCCACGTCGGGCTTCCACTCGCCGGACTGCTCGTAGGCGACCCGCTTGACCTTGCCGTCCAGCGCCTTGTGCGCGCCGGCCTTGAAGTCGGCGGCGTTGGGGTCGGTCTCGGCGCCGTTGATCATCACGACCTCGGCCCCGGCGGCCTTGTTGCCGAGCGCCTCGATCAGCGCCTGGCCCTGGAGCTCGCCGGTGCGCTGGTTGTCGAACGAGATGTAGGCGGCGACCTTGCCGGCGGCGAGGCGGTCGTAGGCGATCACCTTGGCGCCCTTCTTGGCGGCGGCCTCCACCCACGGTCCGGTGACGGCGGCGTTCACCGGGTCGAGCAGGATCACCTTGACGCCGCGCGACAGCAGGGCGTCGAACTGCTCCTTCTGGACCTTCTCGTCGCCGTCCGCATTGGCGTAGTCGAGGCTGCACCGGGTGCACAGTCCGGTCACCGCAGCCTCGATCATCGGCTTGTCGAACGCCTCGTACCGGGTGGAGGACGAGCGCTCGGGCAGCAGCAGACCGATCGCCTGGTTGGAGGCCGAGGACGACTTCGGCTGGTCGCTGCCGCAGGCGGCGAGCGACAGCGTCATCGAGACCGCGGCGGTGCCGATCACGAGCCGACGGGTCTTTGCGTTCATGGTGGGTGGTGCCTCCCTGACAGCGCCGCGTCCCTGCGGCGAGGTGAAGGGGAGTCAAGCGTCACCCTCAATGTGTCGTCAAGAAGTAAATCATCGCTTGGGACGAATCGACCAAGTCGTTACCTTCTTGAATGTAAGTTGCAGCCGTCCATCGGCCCCGGCTCAGCGCTCGTTGCGTGCCACCAGGAACACCCCGGCGACCACGATCGCGCCACCGAGCGCGATCGGCCAGGTCAGCGGCTCGGCCAGGACCAGCCAGCCGAGGAACACCGCGACCACCGGGTTCACGTAGGCGTAGGTGGCGACCAGCGGCAGCGGTGCGCGCTGCAGCAGCCAGGCGTAAGACGTGAACGCGACAATCGAGCCGAAGACGATCAGGTACGCCAGCGCGACCCAGGAGCGGGTGGAGACCGCCGCCGGGTCGAAGCCGCGCGGCTCGTGGCGCAGCAGCGCGACCACCAGCGCGCCGACCGCGCCGGCCAGCATCTCGTACACGCTGGCCACGAACGGGTCGGCGGGCATCGGCAGGCGGCCCGCCAGGAACGAACCGAACGCCCACACCACGGCCGCGCCCACCACGACCAGCAGGCCCGACAGTTCGACCTCGCCGCTCAGGCCGGGCGCGGTGAGCACCGCAAGCCCGACCAGGCCGACCAGCACCCCGGCCAGCGTGGCCCGCCCGGTGCGCTGCCCGGTCAGCCGGCGCAGCAGCACCACCCACAGCGGCACGCTGGCCACCAGCAGCGCGGCCAGCCCGGACGGCACCGAGCGTTCGGCCAGCACCACCAGCCCGTTGCCGCCGACCAGCAGCAGCACGCCGACCAGCACCGCCGAGCCGAGTTGACGCGGCGTCACCCGCAGGACGCCCCAACCGCGTCGGGCCACCAGCGCCGCCGCCAGCAGGACGCCCGCGGCCGCGAACCGCATCGCCCCGGACAGCAGTGGCGGCAGGGTCTCCACCGTCACCCGGATCGCCAGGTAGGTCGAGCCCCACACCACGTACACGATGCCGAGCGCCGCCCAGACCGCACCGCCGAGACCCGGGCGGGCGTCGGCGGGAGTGACGACGGAGGGCGGGGTACCGGGGTCGGTCGCCGACCGCGGGGACGGGGCGGACATGTGCGTCTCCTTGCGTTGGTGCTGACAGGGTGTTCGGCGGAATGACACCACATTCCGCCGCCCGGCGACAGGGAGTCCGTCCCGCGGACCGGTGGGCGGCGGCTCCGCAGTCCGCGCCGGGGCCGCCCACCCCGCGCCGGAGCCCCGCGCGCCGCGCCGGACAGGGCCGACCGGATGAACCGGCGCACCACCGCGGCCCGCGGCCGGGCGGCCCGGGTGCGCCGGATGGTAGGCATGGGGGCGGATTCGAGCAGCCGACCCGAGGAGCGGCCGGATGTCGTGGTTCGCCGCCCCCGAGTACCGGCTCGCCCGCGAGCTGTTCCAGCGCCTGCTCGCCCTCGTCTACCTGTGCGGATTCCTCGGCGCCGCCCGGCAGTTCCGCGCCCTGCTCGGCGCCGACGGGATGCTGCCGATCCCGCGCTACCTGGCCCGCACCCCGTTCCGCCGCGCCCCGAGCCTGTTCCAGTGGCACTACAGCGACCGCCTCTACGCCACCGTCGCCTGGACCGGCGCCGCGCTGTCCGCCGCCCTGCTGGCCGGCGCGGCGAACCACCTGCCGCTCGGCGCCGCGATGGCGCTCTGGGCGCTGCTCTGGGCGCTCTACCTCTCACTCGTCAACGTCGGCCAGACCTGGTACGCCTTCGGCTGGGAGTCCCTGCTGCTGGAGGCCGGCGCGCTGGCCGTCCTGCTCGGCAACTCCCGCACCGCCCCGCCGGTCCTGGCGATGTGGCTGCTGCGCTGGCTGCTGTTCCGGGTCGAGTTCGGCGCCGGACTGATCAAGTGGCGCGGCGACCCCTGCTGGCGGCGGCTCACCTGCCTCTACTACCACCACGAGACCCAGCCGATGCCCGGACCGCTCAGCTGGTTCTTCCACCACCTGCCCCGCCCGTTGCACAAGGTCGAGGCCGCCGCCAACCACTTCGTCCAACTCGTCGTCCCGTTCGGCCTGTTCCTCCCGCAGCCGTACGCCACCACCGCGGCCCTGCTGATGATCGCCACCCAGCTGTGGCTGGTCGCCTCCGGCAACTTCGCCTGGCTGAACTGGCTCACCATCGCCCTGGCCCTCGCCGTCCTCGACACCCGCACCCTGCGCCGGGTGCTCCCGGTCGCCGCCGACCCCCACTACCCGCCGCAACCCGCGTGGTACCAGGCCCTGGTGGCCGCCTACACGCTGCTCGTACTGGTCCTCTCCTACCGCCCCGCCCGGAACCTGCTCTCCAGCCAACAGTTGATGAACTACTCGTTCGACCGCCTCCACCTGGTCAACACCTACGGGGCCTTCGGCTCGGTCAACCGGATCCGCCACGAGGTGGTCATCGAAGGCACCGCCGAACCCGCCGGGCGCGGCGGCTGGCAGGAGTACGGCTTCCACGGCAAACCCGGCGAACCGCGCCGCGCCCCGCGCCAGTTCGCCCCCTACCACCTGCGTCTGGACTGGCTGATGTGGTTCGCCGCGATCTCCCCGAGCTACGCCCGCAGCTGGTTCGCCGCGCTGCTCGCCCGGCTGCTCGTCAACGACCCCGCCACCCTGCGGCTGCTGCGCCACAACCCGTTCCCCGACCGGCCGCCGGCCCTGGTCCGGGCCCGGCTCTACCGCTACCGCTTCACCGACGGACCGGAACTCCGCGACACCGGCGCCTGGTGGCGACGCGAGTACCTGCGCGAGTACCTGCCCGCCGTCGGCCTCCCCGAAGTCCGCCACCTCGCCCCCGGAGCCCACCGGTGACCCGCCCCAACTCCCGTACCCCGTCCGCCGACCATTCACCCGACCGCGTACTGTCAGTGCCGCCGCCTACCGTGCGGACCGGGCCGACCGGCCCGCGCCCGCCGCCACCGGTCCCACTCGGCCCGGCAATTCACGGGGGTCCGGTGCGTGCGTGCCTCGAACGCGCACCCGTATTCTGGCCTCCCGCGAGCACCAGCGCCGCGCCCACCCCACCCGCCCCGAACCCCGCCAACCGCCACGAACCGGACATCACATGACAGTGCGCTACCTGAACGACGCCGACGACTCCGCGTCCGACACCGCGTCCGACCCCGCGGCCGCGACGGACGGCGAGACCCGCCAGAGCACCCGTGAGGAGCTCGGCCGGTTCGCCGACCAGGGCGGCTTCACCCTCACTCCCGAGGCCAACCCCTGGCTGGAGGCCGCCGATACCCTCGGCGGGCCCGAGGACGCCCGGGCCGCCTCCACGGTCCTCGCCGAACTGCGCAGTCGCGACACCCGCGCCGTCGGCCAGGCCGCCAACGCCATCGCCGCCAAGGCCGGACTCCAGATCCCCGACACCCTCGGCGGCCTCACCACCCTGCTCGACCTGCTCCAGCGGGTCCACGCCACCTCCGCCGCCCTGCGCGCCGAGGTCTACGAGCAGGACCTCGCCGCGCTCGCCGCCGCCACCGGCAACGGCGCCTACCGCAAGTCCCAGGACGTCAAGCTCTCCTGGAACCGCCGCCGGGTCCTGCGCTCGCAGGCCCGCACCCTCACCACCACCGGTGCCCGCACCGGCCGCGCCGACCTGCACAACGCGCTGCTCGCGGCCGCCGCGGCCCACCGCGACTGGACGGCGCTCACCCCCGCCGGCACCACCGCCAAGCCCGCCGTCCCGGTCGACGGCGCCCTGCTCACCGAGACCGCCACCGTCGTCGAGTCCCTCGCCGACGCCGTCCGCTCGCTCGCCCGCCTCCTGCCCGAGCGCGCCCTCGACTCCCTCCCGCTCACCGAACTCGCCGACCTGGTCGACCGGCTGGCCGCGGACGAGGGCACCCTCTACCGCCTCTCCGCCCTCCGCCAGCTCCGCACCGAGCTCGCCGACCAGGGCCTCACCGAGCTCCTGGCCGAACTGACGGAACGTCAGGCCGACCGCGAGGCGGCCCTCGCCGCGTACGACCGCCACCACGCAGCCCGCACCGCGCTGGCCGCAGGCCCGCGACAGGCCGCAGACGAGGCGACCGAGACTGAGGACGACTCCGAGGCCACGGTCATCGACCTGGACGAGGTGGAGTCCGAGGAGGCCTCCGTCGAGGTCGAGGCTGAGGCTGAGACGGTTGCTGAGGTCGAGGCTGCCGTTGAGGAGGCCGAGGCCGAGGCTGAGGTCGAGACGGTTGCTGAGGTCGAGGCTGCCGTTGAGGAGGCCGAGGCTGAGGTCGAGACGGTTGCTGAGGTCGAGGCTGCCGTTGAGGAGGCCGAGGTCGAGACGGCCGCTGAGGTGTCTGTCGCCGAGGAGGCCGTGGTCGAGGTCGAGGTCGAGGCCGAGGCTGAGGGCGCCGAGACCGTGGCCGATCCCGAGCCGGAGGCCGAACCGGTCGCCGAGGTGCCTGTGGTCGAGGAGGAGGTGGAGGCTGCCGCCGAGGAGGCGGTGGTCGAGGCCGAGGCCGAGATCGAGGTTGCGGAGCCCGTGGTCGACGCCGAGCCGCAGGCCGTCGTTGTGGCGGAGGCCCCGGAGGCGCTCGCAGAGGCCGAGGCCGAGGCCGCTGCCGAGCCGGTGGCCGAGCCCGTCGCTGCCGCCGTGCCGTGGGCTGAGGTCGCGGCCGCGGAGGTCGCTGCCGCCGAGGTCGAGGCGGAGCCCGTCGTCGAGGCCCCGGTTGTCGAGGCCGTGGACGAGCCCGTCGTCGAGCCCGAGCCGGCCGCTGAGGCCGAGGCCCTGGTCGTCGAGGCCGAGGCCGAGGCCGAGCCCGTGGCCCCGGTTGCCGAGCCCGTCGTCGAGCCCGAGCCCGTGGCCGAGGCCCCGGTTGTCGAGGTCGTGAAGGAGCCCGTCGCCGCGGTCGAGCCGGTCGCCGCGGTCGAGGCCCCGGTCGCGGAGCCTCTCGCCGAGCCCGTTGCGGAGCCCGTCGCGGAGCCTCTCGCCGAGCCCGTCGCCGACTCCCGTCCGTCGAAGCCCGAGCTTGTCGCGGGGAAGCCGATCACCGGGTACTCCGCTGAGGAGCTGGTCTCGCTGGTGGCGTGGCTGGACTCGGACGGTGAGAAGCGCAGTGACGACGAGTTGCTGCGGGCGGCGATGAAGGAGCTCGGGTTCGCCCGGCTCGGGCCGCGGATCAAGGAGGCGCTGGGGGCCGCCGTGGCCACCGTGCGCGCCTGACGGTCGGTCGACCACCGTACGGGCAGCGCCCGTCGTTCCCGGACATCGCGCCGGGGCGGCGGGCGCTGTGCGTTTCAGGAGTCCGCGGGTCGCGGGGGTTCGAGGCGGTTCAGCCAGGTGGTGAGGAGGGATTCGAGCTCCGCGGCCTCGGTGGGGGAGAGGGTGGCGAGCAGGCGGTGCTCGTTGCGGATGTGGTCGGTGAAGGCCTGGTCGATGACGGAGCGTCCGGCCTCGGTGAGGGCGACGACGCGGCCGCGCCGGTCGGTGGCGGCGGGGCGGCGGGTGACCAGCCCGGCCCGTTCGAGGCGGTCGATGCGCTTGGTGATGGCGCCGGTGGTGACCATGGTGTGCGCCGCGAGTTCCCCGGGGGCCCGTTCGTAGGGGGCGCCGGCCCGGCGCAGGGTGGCCAGGACGTCGAACTCGCCCTCGCCGAGGCCGTACCGGGCGTAGACCGTGGTGAGTTCGCCGGTGAGCAGGGTGGCGACCCGGTGCAGGCGGCCGATCACGCCCTGGGGGGCGAGGTCCAGGTCGGGGCGTTCGCGCCGCCAGGCGGCCTGGATGCGGGCGACGTGGTCCATGGGCTCCATGGCACCCATCATATCTTCCATGGAAGCTATAATGTTTTCCATGGAAGCTACTTTCCGATGGGTCGCGGTGGCGGCGCTGGCCCCGGTCGCCTGGGGGGCCAACTACTACATCACGCACCGGTACCTGCCCGCCGACGCCCCGCTCTGGGGCGCCACCCTGCGCGCCCTGCCCGCCGGACTGCTGCTGCTCGCGCTCGCCCGCCGGTTGCCGCGCGGTGCCTGGTGGTGGCGCTCGGCGGTGCTGGGCGTGTTGAACTGCGCGGCGTTCTTCGTGCTGGTCTACCTGGCCGCGCAGTGGCTGCCCAGCGGCACCGCCGCGATGATCATGGCGCTCTCGCCGCTGGCGATGATGCTCAGCGCCCGCCTGCTGCTCGCCGAACGCCCGCACCCCGCCCGGCTGTTGGGCGGGGCGGTGGGCGTCGGCGGGGTGGCCGTGATGCTCGCGGACGGCGTCGGCGCGGGCGGCTTGCCCGGCGTCCTCGCCTCGACGGGAGCGCTGCTGGCCGCCTCGACCGGCTACGCGCTGGCCAAGCGGTGGTCCGACGGCACGCCCGTACTCGCCTCCACCGCTTGGCAGTTGACCATCGGTGGCGTTTTCCTGCTGCCGCTGGCGGGGGCGGTGGAGGGTCCGCCCCCGCGCGTGGACACCGTCGCGCTGCTGGCCTTCGGCTTCACCGCGCTGATCGCCACCGCGCTCGCCTTCCTGGCCTGGTTCGCGGGTCTGCGTCACCTGCCCGCCGGCACCGTCGGCCTGATCGGTCTGCTCAACCCGGTCACCGGCGTCCTGCTCGGCACGCTACTCGCGGCCGAACCGCTGGGACCGGCCCAACTGCTGGGCATGGCAATGGTGTTGGGTGGCATCGCGGTGGGCGTGCGGGCCGCGGGCGGTGGGCGCGGGCCGGTCGGGGAGCAGCCCGTCACGCGCCGAACCCTCCGTCGACGGCGATCGTCGCTCCGGTGAGGTAGCCGCCGTCCGGGCCGGCCAGGTGGGCGACGGTGGCGGCGATCTCGGCGGCCTCCGCGTACCGGCCGAGGGCGGTGAAGCCGGCGATCGCCGCCGCGTTCGGCCCGTCCGCCGGGTTGGCGTCGGTGTCGGTGGGGCCCGGCACCACCACGTTGACGGTGATCCCGCGGGGGCCGAGCTCGCGGGCCAGCCCCTTGGTCATGCCGGTCAACGCGGCCTTGCTCATCGCGTACAGCGCCAGCCCGGGGAAGACCGCCCGGTCGGCCACGTTGCTGCCGATGCTGATGATCCGTCCGCCGCCGTCCATGTGCCGCACCGCCGCCTGCGCCGCCACGAACGCCGCCCGCACGTTCACCGCCAGCGTCCGGTCCAGCTCCGCCAGGCCGACCTGCTCCAGTGGACCGGTCGGGAAGACCCCGGCATTGTTGACCAGCACGTCCAGTCGGCCGAGCGTCCTCGCGGCCTCGTCCACGGCGGCGGTCAGCTCCGCGGGCACCGCACTGTCGGCCCGGACGGCGACCGCCCGCCGACCGCCGTCCCGGATCCGCTCCGCCAACGCGGCAGCCTGCTCGGCCGAGTCCCGGTAGGTCAGCGCGACGTCCGCGCCCTCCGCGGCCAGCCGCAGCGCGATGGCGGCGCCGATGCCGCGGCTCGCACCGGTGATCAGGGCCACGCGTCCTTCGAGTCGATTCATGCCGTCGAGCCTCGCCGCGGCCCGGCAGCGGCGCTGGCGGTAATCCGACCTGGCGCTCGGCGCCCGCTACCGGCCGCTCGCGCGCACCCGGGCTCGGTGCGTCGCCGCACCGCGTCTGCCGGCTACGCCCCGATGTCCTCGTACCAGAGGTCGGGCCGGGCAGCGATGAACTCCCGCATCAGCGCCGTGCATTCGGCGTCGTCCAGCAGGGTGATGCCGACGCCGTGCGCGGCCAGCCACCCGTGGCCGCCGGTGAAGGTCGCGGACTCACCGACCACCACGTGCCCGATGCCGAACTGCCGGACCAGGCCGGAGCAGTACCAGCACGGCGAGAGCGTGGTGACCATGACCGTGTCCCGGTACCCGCGTAGCCGCCCGGCGGCGCGGAACGCGGCGGTCTCGGCATGCATCGACGGATCGCCGTCCTGGACCCGGCGGTTGTGACCCCGCCCCAGCAGCCGCCCGTCCCGATGGAAGAGCGCCGCCCCGATCGGGATCCCACCCTCCGCGAGCCCGGTCCGGGCCTCCGCCACCGCGACGGCCAGCCACTCCCTCGCCTGCTCCACCGTCACCTGAGGATCCATCAGGCCTCCGCCCGTTCCGCTCCGCTCCGCCGCGACGGCGCTTCCGCCGCCGATCATGCCCAGTCGCCGAGCCCGACAGCCCTGGAACGGGCCGGACTTCAGCCGACCAGGGGATCAAAAACGCCCGGAGCCGCCGCCCGTACCGGGGCTTGTTTCCCGTTCCTTCCGTGCCGGCATGCGGCGCTCGCTTTCCACTTGACTCCGTGTCGGCTCGCTCGCCGCAGGCGCTTCCGGCTCGGCGCTGTCGCGAGCCGACCGGTGCCTGAGCTTGTTTCCCATCCTCCCCGTGCCCCGCCCCTCCGCCGCAGGTGGGTTCAGCGCAGGACGGCGGCCGAGCAGGTCCGCCAGCCTGCGGCGCTCGCTTTTCACTTGACTCCGTGTCGGCTCGCTCGCCGCAGGCGCTTCCGGCTCGGCGCTGTCGCGAGCCGACCGGTGCCTGAGCTTGTTTCCCATCCTCCCCGTGCCCCGCCCCTCCGCCGCAGGTGGGTTCAGCGCAGGACGGCGGCCGAGCAGGTCCGCCAGCCTGCGGCGCTCGCTTTTCACTTGACTCCGTGTCATCTCGCTCGCCGCAGGCGCTTCCGGCTCGGCGCTGTCGCGAGCCGGCCGGTGCCTGAGCTTGTTTCCCATCCTCCCCGTGCCCGCCCCGTCCGCCGCAGGCGGGTTCAGCGTAGGACGGCGGCGAGGAGGTCCGCGCCGAGAGTGGTGGTTGTGGTGAGGTCGAGGGTGTAGTGGACGTAGCGGCCGCGGCGTTCGGTGGTGAGGAGGCCGGCGCGGCGGAGGGTGGCGACGTGGCGGGAGACTTCGGGGTCGGTGAGTTCCCAGGCGCGGGCGAGTTCGCCGGTGGTGTGCGGGCCGCGGGCCAGGGTGCGGACCAGGCGGAGCCGTACGGGGTGGGCGAGGGCGTCGAGGCGGAGGCGGACGGTCTCCAGCGAGACGGGCTCGGGGTGGTCGGCGCGGGCGACGGGGTACTGCACGACGGGCTGCCAGTCGGGCGCGTAGACGGCGACCAGGTGGGGGTGGCCGAAGACGGTGGGCAGGAAGGTGACCCCGCCGGGGCCGGCTTCGGTGGCGTTGTCCTGGAGCTTGTCGAGGACGAGCGAGCAGCCGTCCGCGCCGACGGCGATCGCGCTGGAGGCGGCGGCCATGGCCGCCCCCAGCCCCTGACGTCGCATCAGCTCGGTCTTGTCCCGCACGTCCTGCGCGAGTTGCGCGGCCGACCCGGGCCACGCGGCGTCGAAGAACGCCTCGGCGCACTGCTCCAGAGTCTCCCGAATCCGCGCCCGGACCGCCCCCGGGTCCGCCAACAGCCGTTCGGCGAAGGCTTCCTGGAGCGCGCCGCGAGCCTGCGCACGGTCCAGCGCGTCGGCCCGGGCGACGGGGTCGTGCAGCGGGGAGCGGCCGCCGAAGTGCAGTCGGTTGCTGCCGCAGGTGGTGACCAGGGCGGAGTGCGCGTAGCGGTCGTCGTCGATCAGGTCGACCTCGTCGAGCTCCTCGGCGAGGGTGGCGCGCGGCCTGGCCGGGACCAGGAAGTCGGCCCGCGAGGAACGCCACAGGAACTCCGCCTCGTGCAGCCGCTCGGCGAGTTCGGGGCGCAGCGCGGTGCGCACCCCGGCCGCCCAGCCGGCCAGCTGCGGGTGGTGGTCGGGAGCGGCCAGGACGTGCAGCATCGCGGCGAGTTCGGCGAGTGGCGAGACGGCGAAGCGGATCCGTTCGGACGCCGTGCCGGTGAGGTCGATGCGCAGGGTCACCCGGACATCCTCCCTGTTCGGACGGCATCCCCGAGCGTCGATTGACGGGAATCGTCAATCGACGTGACCGCGGTGCCGGCCGGGGCGCACGGTGTCCGCCATGACCACCGCGACGCCGGCCCCGACCCAGCCCACCCCCGACCACCGACCCACTCCCGACCACCGACCCGGTCCTGGCCACCGACCCAAGCCCGGCCATCGACCCACGCCCCGTCAACTGGTGCGCGCCTGCGGCGGACCGCGCTACGCCCTGGCGCTCGCCGTCGACGCCCTCGGCACCGGACTGCTCCGGCCGTTCCTGCTGCTGTACGGGATCACCGTGCTCGGCCTGTCCGCGTCGGCGACCGGCCTGGCGATGACGGTCGGCATCGTGGCGGGCCTGGCCTGCCTGCCGCCGCTGGGCCGTTGGCTGGACCGCGGCGCGCGCAGTACCGCGGTGGCCGCGTCGATGCTGGTGCGGGTGACGGGGGTGCTGGTGCTGCTGGCCGCGCCGGCCGGGGACGTGCCGCTGTTCACGCTGGCCGCGCTGCTGCTCGGCATCGGCAACCAGTCCTGGCCGGCGGCGCACGCCGCGCTGGTGGCGACCGTCAGCACCGGACGGCTGCGCGACGCGGCGCTGGCCGCGGGCCGTTCGGTGCGCAACGCGGGTCTCGGGGTCGGCGCGCTGCTGGCCACCGCCGCGGTCTCCGGCGGACCGTCGGCGATGCGGGTGCTGGCGGTGGCGTCCGGCGCGGGGTACCTGGCGGCGGGCCTGCTGGCCTGGTCGGTGCGGATCGCCGCCGACCCGACGCACCGTCAGGCCGCGGACGCGGGGCCCGCGCCCCGGATGGGTTCGTTGCTGCTCGCCAACGTGGTGTACGTCTTCTGCCTGAACGTGCCCGAGATCGCGGTCCCGCTGGTGCTGGTCACCCAGTTGCACGCCTCGCCGGTGTGGGCGGCGGTGGTGTTCGTCGCCAACACGGTGCTGGTGGTGGCCCTGCAGGTACCGGTGACCACCTGGACGGCCCGCTGGTCACGCGGCACGGTGCTGGCCGCGTCCGGGGTGGTGCTGGCCGCGAGCTACCTCGGCTTCCTGTTCGCCGCCGAGTTCGGCCCGGCGGCGGTCGCCCTGGTCTCCGTGCCGTGCACCCTCGGCGAGATCCTCTACGCGGGCAGCGCCACCGCCCTGGTCACCGCCCTCGCCCCACCCACCCTGCTGGGCCGGGCCCTGGCCCGCTTCCAACTCTCCACCGGCCTCGGCCTCGCCGTCTCCCCAGCCGCCATCACCACCCTGGCCGCCCAGAGCCCCACCACCCTCTGGACCACCCTCGCCGCCGCCACCGCCACCGCCTCAGCCACCGTCTGGCCCACCCGCACCCGCGCCTGACCCCTCCCACGGACCCTCCGGGGGCCGACGGATGGGAACCAGGTGAATTTCAGCCACGCCCACCCCCGCCCCCTCCGGGAAGAGCATCCGGGTGCGGCCACCCCCCAGACTCATCCACCTCACACCCCACCCCTCCGGGAGGAGCTTCGAGGCCGGCCCCCGCCCACTCTCCCTTGCCGATGCCCCCTCCGGGAGGAGCATCCGGGTGCGGCCACCCCCAGACTCATCCACCTCACACCCCACCCCTCCGGGAGGAGCTTCGAGGCCGGCCCCCGCCCACTCTCCCTTGCCGATGCGCCCTCCGGGAGGAGCATCTGGGCGCGGCCACCCCCTGACTCTTCCACCTCACACCCCACCCCTCCGGGAGGGGCTTCGAGGCCGGCCCCGTCCCACTCTCCCTTGCCGATGCGCCCTCCGGGAGGAGCATCTGGGCGCGGCCACCCCCTGACTCTTCCAACCACCCCCACCCCCTCCGGGAGGAGCCTCGAGGCCGGCCCCGTCCCACTCTCCCTCGCCAAAGTGCCCCTCCGGGAGGAGCGTCCGGGGCGGCGGCTAAGGTGCCGGAATGCGAGATTTCGGGGCGGGGCTGCGGTTCCTGGTCAACGGGCAGCGGTGGGCGGCGCGGCACGGCCGCTGGTGGGGCTTCGGGATGATCCCGGCGCTGATCACCCTGGTGGGTTACGTCGCGGTGCTCGCGGTGCTGATCGTCTTCGCGGGCGACATCGCCGACTGGGCCACCCCCTTCGCAGACGACTGGGCCTCCGCCTGGCGGGGAGCCCTGCGCATCGCGGTGGCACTGGCAGCCATCGGCGTCGGCGGCCTGCTCGCGATGGTGACCTTCACCGCCGTGACGCTGCTGATCGGCGAGCCGTTCTACGAGTCGCTCTCCGCGCAGGTGGAGGAGTCCGAGGGCGGCGGCCCCAACCCGCCCCGGGTGTCGCTGTGGCGGGAGCTGTGGGTGTCGGCCCGGGACAGCCTGGCGGTGCTGGTGCGGGTGGCGGCGATCGGGCTGGTGCTGTTCCTGTGCGGGTTCATCCCGGTGGTGGGGCAGACCGTGGTCCCGGTGCTCGGGATCTGTGTCTCCGGCTTCTTCCTGACCGCCGAACTGACCGCCACCCCGTTGCAGCGGCGCGCGATGGCCCGGCGCGAGCGCCTGCGACTGCTGCGCTCCCGGCTGTCGATGACGGTGGGCTTCGGCGCCGGACTGGCGCTGCTGTTCCTGGTCCCGGTGGTGACGGTGCTGGCGATGCCGGGGGCGGTGGCCGGGGCAACCCTGCTGGCCAGGGAGATCGCGCCGCGACCCGACGACGACCCCGAACACCCGGACGACCACGGCAACGACCACGGCAACGACCACGGCAACGACCACGGTCACGACCACGGTCACGACCACGGTCACGACAACAGCCACGACCACGACGACGATCAGTTCAACGGATCATCGCACGAAATCACGTTCCGCAAGGGCGACTTGACTTAGCGTCACCACCTGCGCCATAACCTCCCCATGGCCGCACCCGTACAGACCGCCCCGCACGACATCGATCTCGGTGACCCCGCGTTCTGGAGCCTGCCCGAGGAGCAGCGCGCCGCAGCGTTCGCGAAGCTGCGCGGCGCGGGCGGCCCGGTCCGCTTCACCGACCGGGCCACCGGACGGCCGTGCTGGGCCCTGGTCAGTCACGCCGACGTGATGACCGCCAGCCGTACCCCGGAGGTGTACCTCTCGGGGCCGGGCGTCACCACGCCCGAACCGGCGCGCTGGGTGCGGGCGGTGTTCGGCGACTCGATGGTCAACCTGGACGACCCCCGGCACGCCGACCTGCGTCGGGTGGTCGGCCGGGCCTTCACCCCCCGGCTGCTGGCCCGGATCGAGCAGGACATCCGGCAGACCGCCGTCCACCTGGTCGACCGGGTGGAGCGGGAGCGCCCGGAGGACTTCGTCGCCGCCGTCGCCGCGGAACTCCCGTACCAGGTGATCTGCTCGATGATGGGCATCCCCGAGGAGCAGCGCCGCCGCATCCTGGCCCGGATCAACCAGGCCTCCGAGCACACCGGCGTCGCCCGCAGCCGGCTGCGGGTCCCCGGGCGGGGGCTGCGGGCGCTCGCCGCGATGCAGCTGACCATCGCCGCGCTCGGCCGGGAGCGCCGGCGGCGGCCCACCGACGACCTGATCTCCGCCCTGGTCACCGCCGACGTGGACGGCCGCCGGCTGGACTCCCGCGAGCTCGGCGCGTTCTTCTCGCTGCTGCTGGTCGCCGGTGTGGAGACCACCCGAAACGCGCTCGCCCACGGCCTGCACCTGCTCACCGTCCACGCCGAGCAGCGCGCCCTGCTGCTCGGCGACCTGGACGCCCACCTGCCCGGCGCGGTGGAGGAGATCGTCCGGCACGCCACCCCGATCATCCAGTTCCGCCGCACCGTCGCCGTCGACCACCGCCTCGGCGGTGCCCGACTCGCCAAGGGCGACAAGGTGGTGCTGTTCTACGGCTCCGCCAACCGCGACGAGGCCGTCTTCACCGATCCCGACGCCTTCGACATCACCCGCTCGCCCAACCCTCACCTGGGCTTCGGCGGCGGCGGGCCGCACTTCTGCCTCGGCGCCCACCTCGCCCGCCAGGAGATGCGCACCCTGCTGCATGAACTCCTCACCCGGCTCCCCGACATCCGCTCCACCGCCGCCCCGGAGTTGATCCCGTCCTCCTTCGACCACCGCGTCCGCTCGCTGCGGTTCGCGTTCTGACGCGCCACCGCTTCCGCGCCGCGGACTAGGATCTGACGGCCCGGCAGATCCCGGGCCGGTCGACGGGGGGGGCGCCGATGGACGTGCAGAACCGGATCACGGGCGGAAGTTTCCACGGCCCCGTCACCCTGGCGGGCCAGGTGGTGGTCCAGCCGCCGACCGCACCACCGGCGCTGGCCGGGCTGCCGGCCGCCGGGCCCGCTCTGGTCGGCCGGGACGCCGAACTCGCCGACCTGCTCGACGGACTGACCGAGCATCCGGTGCAGCTGGTGACCGGCCTGCCCGGCGTCGGCAAGACCGCGCTCGCCCTGCACACCGCCCACCGGGCCCTGGCCGAACCCGGCCTGCTGCCCGGCGGGGTGCTCTTCCTCGACCTGTACGGCTACGACCCCGCGCTCCGGGTCGACCCGCACCGGGCGTTGGGTTCGCTGCTGCGCGCCCTGGCCGTCCCCGAGGAGACGGTGCCGGAGGACCCCGAGGACCGTGCCCGGCTGTACCGCAGCGTGCTGGCCGGGCACGCCGCCGACCGGCCGCTGCTGGTCCTGCTCGACAACGCGAGCTCCGCCGCCCAGCTGCGTCCGCTGCTCCCCGGCGACCCGCGCATCCCGGTCCTGGCCACCTCGCGCCACACCCTCGGCGGGCTGCCCGCCCGGATCCTCGACCTGACCGTGCTGTCCACCGCGGACGCCGTCGCCTACCTGGACGGCGCCCTGCGCCGGACCCGGGGCCCCGGCGACACCAGGATCGCCGACCAGCCCGCCGCCGCGGCCGAGATCGCCGAGCTGTGCGGCGGCCTGCCGCTGGCCCTCGCGGTGGTCGCCGCCCTGCTCGCCGAACTGCCGAACCGCTCCGCGGACGCCATGGCGCGGGCCCTGCGGGACACCGGGCGCCGGCTCTCCCGGCTCACCGGCGAGGACCTCGCCGTGCGCGCCGCCTTCCGGCTCTCCTACCGTCAACTGCCACCGGAGACGGCCCGGTTGTTCCGCCTGCTGCCGCTCAATCCGGGCCCGGACCTCGCCACCGAGGCACTCGCCCGGCTCGCCGACCTGCCGGAGGAGGACGCCGAGCCGCTGGTCCACGCCCTGGCCCGGGCCCACCTGGTCGAACCGGCACCGCCGACGACCGCTGGCGGATGCACGACCTGATGCGGCTGTACGCCGACGAGCTCTGCCGCGAGAAGGAGTCGCCCGCCCACCGCGAAGCCGCCACCGACCGGCTGCTCGACCACTACGGGGCCACCGCGATCGCCGCCGACTCGCACCTGCTGCACGGCGCGCGCCCCCTGCCCCGGTTCGCCGACCGCGCCGCCGCCCTCGCCTGGCTGGACGCCGAGCACCCCAACCTGTTCGCGGCCGTCCTGGCCGCGCCCGCCCTGAACCGGCCGCGCGCCCAACTCGCCCTGTACGGACCGCTCTCCGCCTACCTGGCGTTCCGCCGGCGGCTCGGCGACAACGCGGACTTGGCCGAGGCCGCGATCCGCACCGTCCGCGGGTCCCGGGACCCGGCGCTGCGCGGGCTCGAAACCCCCCTGCTGACCGAACTCGGCAACGCGCTGCGCGAGTTGCGGCGCTTCGACGAGGCCCTGGACGCCCACCGGAAGGCGCTGAAGCGCAGCCGCGGCGACCGGGTCGCCGAGGCGGGCGCACTGAGCAACCTCGGCCTGACGTACGAACAGATGCGCCGTCCAGCCGAGGCGGTGGACGTGCTGGAGGAGGCCCTCGCGGTCTGCCCGGACGGCGCGGCCCCTCGGTTGCGCGGCATGATCCACGCCAACCTCGGCCTCGCGCTACAGGCACTGCGCAGGCTGCCGGAGGCGGCGGACGCCCTCCGGACGGACATCGCCATCTGCCGGAGCCTCGACGACCGGCCGGGTGAGGCGGTCTCGCTCAACAACCTCGGACTCGTCCTGCGCGACCAGGGCCGCCACGCCGAGTCGGCGCAGACCTTCCGGACCGCCCTGGACCTCGCCCGGGAGGTCGACGACCGCTTCACCGCGGCACTGGCGCAGGCCAACCTCACGCTCGCAACCGCGCTGGCCGCGGACCCTGCCGGGGGCGGCCCGGACGTCGACGCGATCGGCGGGGCACTGTCGGCCCTCGACACCATGGGCGACGCCCACATGGTCGCCCAGGTCCGCGTGGACCTCGGCCCGGTGCTGTTGCGCTCCGGGCAGCCCGCGGAGGCGGTCGCGGTGCTGACCGCCGCGCTGGAGACCGCACGCGAGCAGCACGACCCGCGCACCCAGGCCTTGGCGCTGGCCAACCTCGGCCTCGCCCGGGAGGAGCTCGGCGACGACGAGGCGGCGGTCCGCGACGACACCGAGGCGGTCCGCCTGTTCCACGAGATCGGCGAGCGCTTCCTCGAAGCCAGGGCGCTCGTCAACCTCGGCCTCCTGCTCCGCCGCACCGGTCCCGCCGACGCCGCCTGCCGCGCCTTCGCCGACGCCGCCGAGACCTTCCGCGAGCTCGGCGACCAGGAGGCGGAGGACAGAGCCCGGCGCCTGCTCGCCCAGGCACGCGAACAGGGCGGCCACCGCTCGACGCGGTGACCGCCCCGGACGGGGTGGCGCAGGGTCAGGACGGGTGGGCGCCGACCGCGTCGCGGATCTCGTTGCCGAGGACGCTGTTGGCCCGGGCGCAGTGCGCGCCGCAGAAGAACCGGCCCGCGACCTCGACGCCGTGGCCGACGATCCGGACCGTGCACTGCTCGCAACGCGGCGCCAGTTTCTCCATCGCGCACTCGAAACTGTCGAAGACGTAGGTGTCGCCGGTGATCGTCTTGATCTCGAAGGACAGCCAGTAGTCGTTCTGGCACACCACGCAGACCGCCATCTCGGGCTCCTCTCGCCGTACGGGTCCACCGCCGAGTCTTCGCCCAGACCACGGGCCCGGCAATCGGCGGCGGTCCGAACGGATAATGGCGGTGGGCCCTGCGGAGGAGGCCGAGATGATCATCCGAATCTGGGAGGCGCACGTCTCCCCGCGCCGCGTCGAGGAGTTCTGCGCCCGCCTCGCCGCGACCGTGCTCCCCGAGATCGGCCGCCGCGACGGCTGCCTCGGCGGCGAGTTGCTGCGCGCCGTCGCCGACGGCGACCACCGGGTCCAGATGATCACCCGCTGGCGCGACGAGGACGCCCTGCGCGCCTACGCCGGCCCGATGTGGCGGATCCGCCCGGTCTGGTCCGAGGGCGAGCTCAACGACCTGGAACACCCGCCCACCGTCGTCCACTACCGCGAGCTCAGCCGCCTCGACCCCGCCGCCGACGACTGACCCCGGATCACTCGACCGGGATGCCGCGGTCCGACTTGACCTGCTTCATCGTCAGGTGCGAGTGCACCTGCGCGATGCCCGGCAGGCCCGACAGCACGTCGGTGACGAAGCGCTCGTACGCCGCCAGGTCGGCCACCGCGACGCGCAGCAGGTAGTCCGGGTCGCCGAACAGCCGGTGCGCCTCCACCACCTCCGGCAGCTGCGCCACCCGGCGTTCGAACTCGGCGACGGTGTCCCGGTCCTCGTGCCGCATCACCACCGTCACGAACGGCTGGAAGCCGCGGCCGACCGCCACCGGGTCGAGCTGCGCCCGGTAGCCGCGGATCACGCCCAGCTGCTCCAGGTGGCGCACCCGGCGCAGGCACGGGGAGGGCGTCAGGCCCACCCGGTCGGCGAGTTCGGCGTTGGTCAGCCGCCCGTCCTGCTGGAGCTCGTGGAGGATTCTGCGGTCAAGGCGGTCCATGACGCAACATTCTGCCTCATGACCCGGCTGACCAGCGAAAACGGGTCATCGCATGCTACCTCCGCCCCGCTAGCGTCTGGCACGACCCTCCCGCCCGTCCGCGAACCTCGAGGTGCCATGGACCCGCACGCCCTGCTGCTCTTCCTCGGCGTCGACCTGCTGCTGGTCTGCACCCCGGGGCCGGACTGGCTGTACATCGCCGCCCGCGGCCTCGGCCAGGGACGCCGCGCCGCGCTCACCGCCGTCGTCGGGGTCTGCGCCGGCTACACCGTGCACACCGCGCTCTCCGCAGCCGGTCTGGCCGCCGCGCTGCGGGCCGTCCCCGCGCTGCTGCCGCTGCTGCGCTGGACCGGCGCCGCCTACCTGGCCTTCCTGGCCGTGACCATGCTGCTGGCGCTGCGCCGCGGCGGCGCCGAGGCCCTCACCGCCGCCCGCCCCCAGCCCGCCCGCACGGTGCTCCGGCAGTCCGCCCTCACCGCCCTGCTCAACCCCAAGGGCCTGCTGCTCTACCTCTCCCTCGTCCCGCAGTTCGTCGACCCGGCGCGCCCCCTCCCGGTCGGCGGCCAGGTCCTCGCCCTCGGCGCCCTCAACGTGCTCAGCTGCGCCGCCGTCTACTCCGCCGTCGCCCTCACCGCCGCCCGGCTCGGCACCCGGATGTCCGCCACCCCCCGCGCCGCGAGGCGGCTGTCGGCGGTCTCGGCCGTCCTCTTGCTGGCCGTGGCCGGCGTGACCGCCACCGCCTGACCGCACCCGCGCCGCCCCTGACGCTTCGTCGGATCGCCCGCTCCCGGCTAGCCCGTCGCCTCGGGACGGCCGAGCGCGGCGGTGTCGTACGCCGCCAGCGCGGCCTGCAGGGTCAGCAGGTCGGCGCCCCGCCCGGCGTCCAGGCCGGAGAGGTCGGCGGCCTTGCGGAGGCGGTAGTCGACGGTGTTCGGGTGCACCTGCAGGGCCGCGGCGGCCCGGCGGCGGTCCAGGCCGCAGGCGAGGAAGGTGCGCAGGGTGTCGAGGAGTTCGGGCCGGGCGGCGAGCGGCCCGAGGCGCGCGGCGAGGGCGTCGCGGGCGGGGCCGGGACGGCTGAGCTGGTACTCGACCAGGACGTCGGTGAGCAGGTGCAGGCCCGGTCCGCGCCCGGCCGCGACGGCGACCTGCCGGACCTCCGCGGCCAGCCGGGCGGCCTCCGCGACGCCCTCCGGCGCGGCGGCGGCCGCGGCGACCGTCAGCTCGGCGCCGCAGATCCGGGCGAGCTGCTCGACCAGCCGGCCGAGGCGCTCGCGTTCGGCGCCGCCCAGCGCGTGCGCGGACTGACGGGGGATCAGCACCAGCCCGCCCTCGCCGGACAGCGCGGTGAGCGGGACCTCGGCGGTCTGCCGGGCCAGCTCGTGCCGCAGCCGCCGGAGCTTGCGGCGGGCCGCGACCGAGTGGTTGACCTCGGGCAGCAGCTCGTCGGGGTGCGGGCCCATCGCGATCGACAGCACCAGGTAGCCGGGCGGCAGCGGCAGTCCGGCCCGGTCGGCGGCGGCGCGCGGGTCACCGCCCTCCAGCAGCCGGGAGAGCAGGGCCTGCCGGGCGACCTGCTCGTCGCCGAGCGCGGCCTGCCGTTCCTGGACGTACCCGGCGGCCACCGCGCAGCTGACCACCCGCAGGTAGCCGAGCAGGCGGCGCTGGGCGGTCTGCATGTCGGCGAGGTCGCCGGGTTCGGCGGTGGCCAGGACGCGGGCCGCGCACTCCTCGGCGCCGACGTGGTAGGCGCCGACCACGGCCTCCAGCGGGACGCCCTCGTCGGCGCGCCGCGCGGAGGACTCGCGGATCCGGCCGAGCTCCTCCTCACCGGGCAGCTCGCCGGTGTTCAGCACCTCGATGAACCCGCGGATGCCGCCCTCGACCTGCCGGGCGATCTCTCCGCGCAACTGCTCCGGCGGGAGCGCCTCGTACGCGGGGAGCTGCTCGACCAGCCGGGCCATCACCACCGCGGTCAGCGCCGGGGCCTCGGCGAGCAGCCGCCGGTGCACCGGGACGCCGCCGAACTGCGGCACCCGGCCGGGGTGTCGGGTGTTGGGCGCGGTCACAATCCACCTCCCGAATCTCTGTGCCGCGCCCTGGCGACGTGCCCCCGTACCGCGGTCATCATGGTTTCCCGGAGGTTACCTACCCGTAGGTAACTCGCGCGAGCCCCCCACCACGCGCCGGCTCCGCGCGACCCCGACCCACCCATCCCCCACGTCGCTCACCCCGAGTGACCCCCAGTCAGGAATCGGGAGTGCCATGTACCGAGCCGCCGCCCGGCTGATCGCCACCGCCCTGGTCACCGCCGCCGTCGCCACCGCCGCCCCGGCCGCGACCGCGTCGGCGACCACCACCGGTGACGCCTTCTACGTCTACGACGGCAGCACGCCGCTGTCCTCGCTGGCGCCGGGCACCGTGCTGAGGACCCGCACCGTGCAGTACCACCTGGTCGGCATCCCGACCCCGGTCAAGGCCGTCCAACTGCTGTTCCGCACCACCGACGCCCAGGGCCGCCCCACCGCCGGCGTCACCACGGTGGTGCGCGGCCTGGGCAGCGACGGCAGCCGCGCCGTCTCCTACCAGTCCTTCTACGACTCACTGAACCCGGAGGACGGCCCGTCCCGGGCCATCGCCGGCGGCCTGACCCTCGGCGGGGCGATCCCCAATGCGGAAGCCCTGTTCGTGGTCCCGCTGCTGCTCCAGGGCTACGACGTGGTGATCCCGGACTCCGAGGGCCAGCGCGCCGACTTCGCCGCCGGACCCGAGTACGGCACCACCACGCTGGACTCCATCCGGGCCGCCTCCCACTCGGCGGACACCGGCCTGAACGCCGACACCCGGATCGGCATGCTCGGCTACTCAGGCGGCGCCATCGCCACCAACTGGGCCGCCGCCCTCGCCCCCTCGTACGCCCCGGACGTCAACCGGCGGCTGGTCGGCTTCGCGGAGGGCGGCGTGCTGGTCGACCCCGCGCACAACCTCAAGTACGTGGACGGCGGCCTGATCTGGCCGGGTGTCATCCCGATGGCGATCATCGGCGTCGCCCGCGCCTACGACCTCGACCTGACGCCCTACCTCAGCGACTACGGCGCGCAGGTCTACCGCCGGATGCAGGACGCCTCGATCGTCAACGCGCTCGGCCAGTACCCGGGGCTGACCTGGAAGAACCTGGCCAAGCCGCAGTACGCCGACCCGAACTCGGTGCCCCCGTTCCTGGCCGCCGTCAACAAGGTCAACCTGGGCTCCGCCCCCACCCCGACCGCCCCCGGCTACATCGCCCAGGGCAACGGCGGCGTTCTGGAAGGCACCTTCAGCAACCTGCCCGGCATCGGCACCGGCGACGGCGTGATGGTCGCCGGCGACGTGCGGGCGCTGGCCCGCCAGTACTGCGCCACCGGCACCGCCGGCATCAAGTACCAGCAGTACGACCTGCTCAGCCACCTCGGCACCGCCGTCCCCTGGGCCCCCCTCGCCCTCGGCTACCTCAACGACCGCTTCGCGGGCAAGCCCGCCCCCTCCGACTGCGGCCACATCCCCGCGGGCAACTCGCTCGCACCGGAGCGGGCTGGGTAAGCATCAGGGAGCGCGGTCACCTGCACCACCAGGGGCCCGGGGAACGGCGGCGCGAGTGCCTGGTGGCCTGAGCTCGGCTGGTGGCCTGAAAGACCGTCAGCCAAGTCGAGACCGTCCGCCACTCGCCTCGCCGTTCCCCGAGCCCCTGCTATGGCTCTCTCAGATCTAGAGCGCCTGCGGCATTTGCTTCGCCCCGCCCCTGATCTTCATCGCCAGAACGATCTCCACCACCCCGATCACCAGCAGCCCGCACGCGGCCAGTACCGCCAGCACGGTGATGGTGTTCGCGGGCCAGACCATCAGGATGATGCCGGCCAGCATGTTCAGGGCGCCGATGAAGCCCTGCCAGCCGCGGGCCGGCATCTGCGGGTCGGAGGCCACCGCGGCGAGCTGGGTGATGCCGCGGAACAGCCAGCCGATGCCGATCCAGAGGGCCAGCAGCAGGACGGACTGGGCGGCGCTGCGGAAGCACAGCAGGCCGAGCAGGACGCAGATCGCGCCGCTGATGAACGCCAGCACCCGCATCGCCGTGGAGACGTGGGTGCCGAACGCGGCGACGAGTTGCACGATGCCGATCACCAGCAGGTAGAGGCCGAACAGGATGCCGATCACCATCAGCGTCTCCTTCGGCCAGGCGAGCACCACGATGCCCAGCGCCAGCGAGACCAGGCCGCCGGCCAGCACCGCCTGCCAGGTCACCTTCGCCAGTTGCTGGAACGGTCCGGGCACGTCGTCGCGGTCGGGTGTCCGGTACGGGGCTGCCATGGTTCCTCCTCGGGCCCGTGCGGGTCCGTCCGGAGCGCGGGGCGGCGGACGGCTGTACCCTTCCAGCGTCTCGGGCGGCCCACCCCGCGGCTCGGCGGGTTCCGCCGTACGGACGACCCGGGCCGCACCGGCCGCACCCTGATCCATTACCGTCCGTTCACCCGGTCGGGTGGCATCGCCAACTACCATCTGACGCTATGACAGACGCGGGGGAACGCGGCGCGGGGTTCGAGCCGGAGCCGGTCGGCGGGCATTACATCGTCTGCGGGGGCAATGCGCTGGCTCATCGGCTGATCAAGGAACTCGTCGAGCAGTACGAGGTTCCGGTGGTCGCGGTGGTTCCCGACCTGTCCCGTGAGCACGGCCCGATGATCAGTCAACTGCCAGGCGTGTCAGCGGTGTTGGAGTACTCCACGGTCACCGGCGAGGCGCTCGGCGCAGCCGGCGTCGACCGGGCCCGCGGCATCGCGCTGATGGACGGCACCGACCAGGAGAACATCCACGCCGCGCTGGCCGCGGAGAACCGCAACCCCGGGGTGCGGATCGTGCTGCGGATGTTCAACCAGCGGCTCGGCGAGCACCTGGAGAAGCTGCTGCCGAACTGCGCCGCGCTGTCCGGCTCGGCCACCGCCGCCCCGGCCTTTGCCAACGGTGCCCTCGGCCGGCCCAACTCGGTGGAGGTGGGCGGGCGTTACCTGTACGTCGCGTACGACGAGGACATCCGCTCCAACCAGCTCGCGCTGGTCGCCGACCGGATCGACCGGCAGGACCTGAGCCGGCTGCGGCTGCTGCCGGACACCGGGGGGCGGGCCGCGGAGTTCATCCGGCTCGCGTACACCTTCGGCGACCAGAGCCCGATCCACATCGGCCGGCCCGCCGACCCCTCGCCCGCCCCGGAGCCCGGCGGCGTGGCCGCGCTGCAGACCTTCGACGCCGCGCCCGAGCTGCGCTTCCCGCTCTGGAAGCGGCTGCGCTGGTGGGGCCAGGACGTGCTGAAGTACTTCACCAACACCCGGCTGCGGATGCTGCTGGTCACCGCCTTCGCGGCGATCGTGCTCGGCGCCGCGGTGATGTACGGCCGCACCGGCAGCCTCGGCTGGACGACGTACTACACGCTGCTGGACGCGGCGGGCGCCGCCACCCCGGACGCGCCGGGCCAGGAGATGATGGGCGGGGCGTGGGCCAGGGCCGCGCAGGTGCTGATCACCTTCTGCGGGATCACCTTCATCCCGGTGGCCACCGCGATCGTGGTGGAGGCGCTGGCCAGCGGCCGCCGCGGGGCGCCGCGTCCGCCCGGTGCCCGGACCCGGGACCACGTGATCGTGGCCGGCCTGGGCAACATCGGCACCCGGGTGGCCACTCTGATCAAGGGCACCGGCCTGCCGGTGGTCGCCCTGGAACGCGATCCGCAGGCCCGCGGCGTGGCGGCCGCGCGGGCGCTGGGCATACCGGTGCTGATCGGTGACGGACCGTTGGAGGCGCAGCTGCGGCAGGCCCGGGTCAAGCACGCGCGGGCGGTGGTGGCGGTCACCTCGGACGACGCCGCCAACCTGGAGGCGGCCCTGGAGGCCCGCGCGGTGCGGCCCGAAGTGCGCATCGTGGTGCGGCTGTTCGACGACGACTTCGCCCACCACGTGTACGCCACGCTGGGCAACGTGGCCTCCCGCTCGGTCTCCTACCTGGCCGCCCCGGCGTTCGCCGCCGCGCTGATGGGCCGTGAGGTGCTGGGCACCCTCTCGGTCTTCCGGCACGTGCTGCTGATCGCGGAGCTGGCCGCGGAGGAGGGGTCCGGCCTGGTCGGGCAGAACATCGGCGACCTGGAGTCGCCGGGCGGGGTGCGGGTGGTCGCGGTGCGACTGAACCGCCGCCCCGGCGACTACCAGTGGAGCTTCGCCGACCGGGCCCGCCCGCTGGCCGTCGGCGACCGCATCGTGGTGGCCGCCACCCGGGCCGGACTGGCCCGGGTGATCGGCTGAGTCCCGCGAACGTCCCTACCGGTTCTCGAAGTTGGCGGGCCGCTTCTCGGCGAAGGCGGCCATGCCCTCCTTCTGGTCGGCGGTGGCGAACGCGGCGTGGAACAGCCGGCGCTCGAACCGCACGCCCTCGGACAGGGTGGTCTCGAAGGCCCGGTTGACCGACTCCTTCATCATCACCGCGGCGGGCAGCGACATCGCGGCGACCGTCTCGGCGACCGCGAGGGCCTCGGTGAGCAGCTGGTCGGCGGGGACGACCCGGGAGACCAGTCCGGCCCGCTCGGCCTCCTCGGCGCCCATCATCCGGCCGGTCAGGCAGAGTTCCATCGCCTTGGCCTTGCCGATCGCGCGGGTCAGGCGCTGCGAGCCGCCGATGCCGGGGATGACGCCGAGCTTGATCTCCGGCTGGCCGAACTTCGCGGTGTCGGCGGCCAGCAGGATGTCGCAGAGCATCGCCAACTCGCAGCCGCCGCCCAGGGCGTAGCCCGCGACCGCGGCGACCACCGGCTTGCGCAGCCGGCCCAGCTCGTCCCAGGGGCCCAGCCAGTCGTCCAGGTAGACGTCCGGGAAGCCGTTGGACTGCATCTCCTTGATGTCCGCGCCCGCCGCGAACGCCTTCTCGGAGCCGGTCACCAGCAGGCAGCCGATCTCCGGGTCTCGGTCGAACTCCTTGGCGGCGGCGACCACTTCGGTCATCAGCTGGTTGTTGAGCGCGTTCAGCGCCTGCGGCCGGTTGAGGGTGATGATGCCGACCCGGCCCTTGCGGTCCACCAGGATCGTCTCGTACTCGGTCATCGCCGGGGACTTCCTCTCCACGCTGAGGGGATTAGTGACGCTGGATACGATCTCCGAACCGCGGCCCGGATGCCAGTCTCGACAGGCGAGACGATGGTCACCTGGAGGACAGGCCGAGGTCACCGCCGGCGGGCACCGCGAAGAAGCGCTCCACGTCGGCGTCCGCGACCTCGGCGAGCGCGGCCGGACGCCAGTGCGGGTCGCGGTCCTTGTCGACCACCTGGGCGCGGATGCCCTCGACCAGGTCGTGGTGGGCCAGCGCGGCGCAGGAGATCCGGTACTCCTGGTCGAGCACGGCGGCCAGCGAGGGCAGCGCCCGGGCGCGGCGCAGCGCGGCCAGGGTGACCTTCAGCATGGTCGGGGACTTCGCGGCGAGCTGCTCGGCTGCCTCCTTGGCCTCCGGCAGGCCGGCGGCGTGCAGCCGCTCGACGATCTCCTCGACCGTGTCGGCGGCGTAGCAGGGGTCGATCCAGCCGCGCTGCTCGGCGAGTTCGGAGGCGGGGGCGGGCGCGGCGAAGGCGGCGACGGCCTCGGCGGCGGGGCGTTCGGCGAGCGCGGCGAGCAGCTCGGGCAGCGCGGCGGACGGCACGAAGTGGTCGGCGAAGCCGCAGTACAGGGCGTCGCCGGCGGTCATCGTGGCGGCGGTCAGCGCCAGGTGGGTGCCGAGCCCGCCCGGGGCCCGCGCCAGCAGGCGGCTGCCGCCGACGTCCGGGACCAGGCCGATCCGGGTCTCCGGCATCGCGACGGCGGTGCGCTCGGTGACCACCCGGATCCCGGCGTGCGCGGACAGGCCCACGCCGCCGCCCATGGTGATGCCGTCCATCAGCGCCACGTACGGCTTGGGGTACCGGGAGATCAGCTCGTTGAGCGGGTACTCGACCCGGAAGAACGCCCGGCCGCCGGCGCCGCCGAGCTTGGCGTCGTCGTGGATGGCGCGGATGTCGGCGCCCGCGCACAGTCCGCGCTCGCCGGCGCCGGTGAGCACCACGGCGGCCACCGCGTCGTCCTCGGCCCAGGAGTCCAGGGCGGCGCGGACGGCGGCCAGCATGTCGTGGGTGAGCGCGTTCAGCGCGCGCGGCCGGTTGAGGTTGATCCGCCCGGTGTGGCCGATCCGTTCCACCAGCACGTCCTGCTGCGCGTCCATGGTCACCGCTCCCGTCGGAAGGCCGTCGATTCGAAGATCCGTCCGAGAACCGTACCGGGCCCGCCGCGGCGGGTGGGCGGGCCCGGGGGTGCGGCGGGTTCAGCAGGGGCGCAGCGGAAGGGGCGCCAGCGGATGGGCCGGGCCGCACAGCAGGACCGGGTGCGGGGCGGCCGGCGGCAGGATCGGCGTGGCCAGGGCCGGCGGCGCGGGCAGCAGGACGTTGGCAGCGGCCAGTGCGGCGCCGCAGAGCAGGGTGCGCAGCTTCATCATCGGGGGGTCCTCCGGGGAGAGAGTCGTCCGCAAACGTGCGCGGCCTCCCCGTCGGCACCGGGCGTGGGCGGCCCGGCTCGGGGAAGGTCGCGGTATGCGTCAACTTCTAGCGGCGGAGGGGTTTGCGGCTCCGGAACCTCACCCGTACGGCGGCGTGCTGCGGGCGCGTGGTTGACGCGCCCGCAGCTGACGGAGGGTCATGATCAGCCGGTGATGCGGCCGGTGACCTCTCCGAAACCGACCCGCAGCCCCCCCGGGCCGGGGGCGGTGGCGGTGATGGCGACCTCGTCGCCGTCCTCCAGGAAGGTGCGGACGGTGCCGTCGGGGAGCTTGAGCGGCTGCTCGCCGTTCCAGGTCAGCTCGATCAGGGCGCCGCGGGTCTCCGGCTCCGGGCCGGAGACGGTGCCGGAGGCGTACAGGTCGCCGGTGCGCAGCGAGGCGCCGTTGGCGGTCAGGTGGGCGAGCTGCTGGGCGGCGGTCCAGTACATCGAGGCGAACGGCGGGCGGGAGACCGGGCTGCCGTTCAGCCGGACCTCCATGGCCAGGTCCAGGCCCCAGGGCTCGCCGTCGCGGTCGTCCAGGTAGGGCAGCGGCTCGACGTCCCGGGCCGGCGGGGCGACCCGGGCGTGCTCCAGGGCGTCCAGCGGGACCACCCAGGGGGAGACCGAGGTGGCGAAGGACTTGCCGAGGAACGGGCCGAGCGGCACGTACTCCCAGGCCTGGATGTCGCGCGCCGACCAGTCGTTGAGCAGGCAGACGCCGAACACGTGCTCGGCGAAGTCGGCCAGCGGCACCGGGCGGCCCATGGTGCTGGGCGCGCCGACCACGAACGCCACCTCGGCCTCGATGTCCAGCCGGCGGGTGGGGCCGTGGCTCGGCGCGGCGTCGGCGGGGGCCTTGCGCTGGCCGTGCGGGCGGGTGATCGGGGTGCCGGAGACCACCACCGTGCCGGCCCGGCCGTGGTAGCCGATCGGCAGGTGCTTCCAGTTCGGGGTGAGCGGCTCCTGCCCGGGGCGGAAGATCCGGCCGAGGTTGGTGGCGTGGTGCTCGGAGGCGTAGAAGTCGACGTAGTCGGCGACCTCGAACGGCAGGTGCAGCTCGACGTCGGCGAGGTCCAGCAGGCACGGCGCGACCGCGGCCCGGTGGGAGCCGTCGGTGAGCCACTCGGTGAGCGCCGCCCGCACCGCCCGCCAGGTCGGACGCCCGGCCGCCATCAGCGGGTTGAGGGTGTCGGCGGCCAGCAGGTCGGCCGTCGGGGCTGCCGCGCCGACCGCGCGGGCGGCCGCCCCCGCGTCCAGCACCCGGTCGCCGATCCGCACGCCGATCCGCCGGCCGGGCCGGTCGGCGGCGGTGAACACGCCGTAGGGCAGGTTGTGCACGCCGAACGGCGAGTCGGCGGGCAGGTCGAGCCAGGTGGTGGTCAAGAGGTCTTCTCCAGGAGGCCGAGTCGGGCGAGGTCGTCCAGCGGCTCGGTGATGCTACAGGTGCCGAAGGAGGTGAACCGGCTGCGGATGACGCCGATCTGATGGTCCGTCAGGGCGTCCACCGCGGTCGCCAGCCGGGCGCCGTCCTGCTCCGCGAGCAGCTCCGCCGCCGCGTCGCGGTCCGAACTGCCCGCCGCCAGCAGCAGGTTGAGGAAGCCGTGGTGCTCGTAGCCGGTGCCCAGGTCGGTGTGCCGCACCGCGTTGTGCAGCCCCGCGGTGCACTTGTACGGCAGGCCGCGCTCGGCGCAGCCCACCAGGAACGCCGCCAGCTCGGCGACGCCCGGGAAGGCGTCGTAACTCAGGCCGCCGGTGCGGTACTTGGCCCGGTAGGGGGTGCCGGTGAGGGCGTCCAGGGCGTCCTCCAGCCGGGCGGAGCGGGGCAGTTCCACCGCCGCGCCGACTCCGGCGGGCAGTAGCGCGTCGAGCTCCGCCACCGCGGCGGCGACGTCCTCGCCGGCCGCGTACTCCACGGTCACCAGGTTCAGCCCCGCCGACTCCTTGAGGGCCTCGGCGAGCCGGCCGCCCGCCACCACCGCGCCGACCGGCAGGTCCGGGCCGGCGAGCTCGCGCAGCGCGGGCAGCCGGTCGGTCGGGCAGAGCAGCGGCCCGACGGTCGGGGCGTACCAGGCGGAGCGGTGCGCCAGGTGCGCGGGAACCGCCTCGGGCAGCGGCAGGTCGCCGGGCGGGAAGACCGCCGCGTCGTCGAAGAGCCCCCGGTACAGGGCGGTTGGTGTCGTCATCGCGACCACGTCCAGGCGTAGTTGGGATCCTCGCTGGCCAGCGCGGCCTCGCCGAGCTCCAGCGGGCGGAAGGTGTCCACCATCACCGCCAGCTCGTCGAAGAACTCCACCCCGATGGAACGCTCGTACGCGCCGGGCTGCGGTCCGTGGGTGTGCCCGCCGGGGTGCAGCGAGATCGAGCCGTTGCCGATGCCGGAGCCCTTGCGCGCCTCGTAGTTCCCGCCGCAGTAGAACATCACCTCGTCGCTGTCCACGTTCGAGTGGTAGTACGGCACCGGGATCGACAGCGGGTGGTAGTCCACCTTGCGGGGCACGAAGTTGCAGATCACGAAGTTGTTGCCCTCGAACACCTGGTGCGCCGGCGGCGGCTGGTGCACCCGGCCGGTGATCGGCTCGAAGTCGGCGATGTTGAAGGCGTACGGGTACAGGCAGCCGTCCCAGCCGACCACGTCGAACGGGTGGTGCGGCACGGTGTACCGGGTGCCCACCACGCCGGCGGGGCCGCGGTGCTTGACCAGCACGTCCACCGGGCCGCCCTCGACCAGCAGCGGCTCCTCGGGGCCGCGCAGGTCCCGCTCGCAGAACGGCGCGTGCTCCAGCAGCTGCCCGTACTTGGACAGGTAGCGGCGGGCCGGGGTGATGTGGCTGTTCGCCTCGATGCAGTAGGCGCGCAGCGGCTCGTCGCCGGTCGGCACCCAGCGGTGGGTGGTGGCCCGCGGGATCACGACGTAGTCGCCCTGACCGACCGTCAGCGCGCCGAACACCGTCTCCAGCACGGCCGTGCCGGACTCCAGGTAGACGCACTCGTCGCCCAGCCCGTTGCGGTACAGCTCGCTCGGCGCGCCGGCCACCGCGTAGGAGATCCGCACGTCCGCGTTGCCCAGCACCAGGCGGCGCCCGGACACCACGTCGGCGGTGCGCCAGGCGTCGCCCGGGAACAGCTCGTGCAGCTTCAGGTGGCGGGGGAGCAGCGGGAGGTTGGCGCTGGTGGCGGTGTCCCTCAGCTGCCACGGCTCGGCCGCGGTGATCGCCGACGGGATGCCCCGGTGGTACAGCAGCGAGGAGTCCGAGAAGAACCCCTCCTCGCCCATCAACTCCTCGTAGTAGAGGCCCCCTTCGGGGGTGCGGTGCTGGGTGTGCCGCTTGGGCGGCACCGCGCCGAGCCGCCGGTAGTACGCCATCGTCCCGCTTCTCCCTGTCGCCTTCCGAGCCTGCCCGTCAGAGGTTGCCGCGCCGGTCCTGCTCGCGCTCGATCGCCTCGAAGAGCGCCTTGAAGTTGCCCTTGCCGAAGCCCAGCGAACCGTGCCGCTCGATGAACTCGTAGAAGACGGTCGGCCGGTCGCCGATCGGCTTGGTGAAGATCTGCAGCAGGTAGCCGTCCTCGTCGCGGTCGACCAGGATGCCGCGGGACTTCAGCTCCTCGATCGGGACGCGCACCTTGCCGATCCGCTCCCGCAGCTCCGGGTCGTCGTAGTAGGAGTCCGGGGTGTTCAGGAACTCCACGCCGCGCGAGCGCAGCACGTCGACGGTGGTGAGGATGTCGTTGGTGGCCAGTGCCATGTGCTGGCAGCCCGGGCCGGTGTAGAACTCCAGGTACTCGTCGATCTGCGACTTCTTCTTCGCGATCGCCGGCTCGTTCAGCGGGAACTTCACCCGGTGGTTGCCGCTGGCGACCACCTTGGACATCAGCGCCGAGTAGTCGGTGGCGATGTCGTCGCCGACGAACTCCGCCATGTTCACGAAGCCCATCACCCGGTTGTAGAACGACACCCACTCGTCCATCTTGCCGAGCTCGACGTTGCCCACCGCGTGGTCCAGCGCCTGGAACAGCCGCTTCGGCGCGCCCTCGGGACGGACCACCGTCGACTCCCGGACGACGTAGCCCGGCAGGTACGGGCCGGTGTAGCGGGAGCGGTCGACCAGGGTGTGGCGGGTCTCGCCGTACGCGGCGATCGCGGCCCGGCGGACGGTGCCGTGCTCGTCGGAGACGTCGTTCGGCTCCTCCAGGATGGTGGCGCCCTGGGCGCGGGCGTGCGCGATGCACTTGTCCACGTCCGGCACCTCCATCGCCAGGTCGACGACGCCGTCGCCGTGCCGGCGGTGGTGGTCCAGCAGCGGGCTGTCCGGCGACACCCCGCCCTTGATCACGAAGCGGCAGGAGCCGGAGCGCAGCACGAACGCCTTGCGGTCGCGTCGGCCGGTCTCGGGGCCGGAGTAGGCCACCAGCTCCATGCCGAAGACGGACTGGTAGAACTGCGCCGTCTGGGTCGCGTTGCCGACCACGAAGACCACGGCGTCCTGGGCGGTGACCGGGAACGGGTCGGTCGAGGCGTCGTACTCGACCAGGCCCACCAGGGTGCGCAGCTGTTCGGCGGTGAGGCCGGCCTCCAGCTCCTCGGGCGTCAGTTCAACTGCGGCGTCGGCGGTCATCGGTGCAATCCTCCACGTCGAGGTCGGTTGCGCAGAGCTTGCTCCTGCTCGGTGAGGTGGGCAACAGGTGTCCTTCCCGCTGCTCAATGTGTACAAGATGAGCAGCCGCGATCCCCTCTCACTGGTCGGATTGCCCAGCGTTTCCCCCGATCGCGCCGGGCTGACGCCGCGTGAGATGACCGGCGAACCAGTCCGCGGCCAGTTCGGCGACCGCCGCCAGCGCGCCCGGCTCGGCGAACAGGTGGCCCGCGCCGGGGACGATCCGCAGCGCGCTCTCGCAGCGCAGCTCCGAGCGGGCCTGCCGGTTCAGGTCCACCACCTCCTCGTCCGCGCCGCCCACGATCAGCAGGGTCGGCGCGGCCACCGCGGGCAGCCGCGCCCCCGCCAGGTCCGGCCGCCCGCCGCGGGAGACCACCGCTGCCGGTCCCACCCCCGGCTCGGCCGCCGCCCACAGCGCCGCCGCCGCGCCGGTGCTCGCCCCGAAGTAGCCGAACGGCAGCTCGGCCAGCCCCGGCCCGGCCCGCACCGCCCGGGTCGCCGCCACCAGCCGGCCGCCCAGCAGCACCGGGTCGAACACCTTCCAGCGCTCCACCGCCTCGCGCTCCCCGAGCAGGTCGAACAGCAGCGTGGCCAGCCCCGCCCGGTGCAGCCGCGACGCCACCTGCCGGTTGCGCGGACTGTCCCGGTTCGAGCCGCTGCCGTGCGCGAACAGCACCAGCCCGACCGCGCCCTCCGGCACCGCCAGGGTGCCCGGCAGCGGCTCCGCCAGCCCGTCCAGCGCCAGCGTCAACCCGGTGGTGTCGACCTTGAGCCGCGCCGGTTCGGGAACGGACGCCAGGGCCGCCAGCACCTCCTCGTCCGAGGTCTGGCCGAAGTCGTCGTAGAACTCCCCGATCGCCCAGAACCGGGACGGGGTCTGCACCGCCACCAGTTCGTCCACCTCCCCGCCGAGGTGCTCCGCCCAGTCGCGCGGGGCCACCGGCACCGCCAGCACCACCCGCGCCGCCCCGCGGGCCCGCACGATCCGGCAGGCCGCCAGCGCCGTCGACCCGGTCGCCACCCCGTCGTCCACCACCAGCACCGTGCGCCCCACCACCGGATAGGGCTCCCGCCCGCGCCGGTAGGCCGCCGACCGGCGTGCCAGCTCCGCCCGCTCCCGGGCCTCCACCGCCGCGAACTGCTCCGGCGTGACCCCCGCCGCCGCCACCACCGGCTCGTTCACCACCCGGGCGCCGTCTTCGCCGATCGCGCCCATCGCCAACTCCGGCTGGGCCGGCACGCCCAGCTTCCGGATCACGCACACGTCCAGCGGTGCCCCCAGTTCCCGGGCCACCTGCGCCCCCACCGGCACCCCGCCGCGCGGCAGCGCCACGACCACCGGCTGCTCGCCCCGCAACCCCCCGAGCAGCGCCGCAAGACGCTGCCCCGCATCGACCCGGTCGCTGAAATGCATCGCGGAACCTCTCCGGTTCCCACCGTACGCGCGCCCGCTCGCGCCGTCGCGAAGGCCGTGTAAGTAAAAAATAAGGACAAACCGGCAGGTAACGTTATTTACCGGTACGAACGGGTAGGGACCAGTCGGCTCGCATGTCTCGACTACGAGGAGGTGGTCCTGGTGTCGACCCAGCTACCGACGGGTATGGAACACCATCCGGACATTCTGGCCCTGCGTGAGCACGCCGAGCGCGTGACGTCCACCCCGGTCGGCCAGGGCGCCGAGGCGCTGGCGATCATGTCCGGTCTGTTCCTCGCGATCTCGCCGTGGGTCGTCGGCTTCAGTGCCTTCGTCGGCCTGACGATCAGCAACCTGGTGCTCGGCGTCGCCTACGCCGGGCTGATGGCCGGCTACGGCTCGGCCTTCGAGCGCACCCACGCCCGTGCCTGGGCCTGCCTGGGCATCGGCGCATGGACGATCATCGCGCCGTGGGCGGTCAACGGAGGCGCCCACATCCGCCGCACCATCCTGACCAACGTGATCACCGGCGGAGTGATGGTCTGCCTGGCCCTGGCCGCGGCCGGAATGGCCTTCGCAGGCCTGACCGGACGGCGTCGTAGTACCTGACCAGTCGTCAATCGGCGCTACCAGCAAGGATGCCCGCCCCGGTCCGCCGGGGCGGGCATCGACGTGTCCCGGCCGACAACACCGGGTGACGCGCCGGCCAACCGGCGGTTCGGGGTCGGTCACAACCGCCTCCGTGACGGCGCGACCGGGCCGGACCCCCGCCTACCCTGGACGGTCCGAGGGTGTGCGAACCGGGGGGCCGACTGGTGGACGGGGAACGGGAGTTGCGGCTGCTGCGCGGCCAGGTCGAGATCGCCCGCGAACGGGTGGCCCGGTTCGGCGAGGACCGGCTGCCCGAACTGGTGGACCGACTGGACCGGCTCGGTGCGGCGCTCATCGGCGACCGGGCCGCGAGCACCGAACTGCACGCCGTCCTCGCCGCGGGCGTGGACGCCGCCCGCCGCCTGGTCCGCACCCGGCCCGACCAGCTGCCGGCCCTGGCCGCCGCGCTGTACCGGCAGTCCCTCGCCCTCGGCATCGACGGGCGCCGCACCGAGGCGCAGCCGCCCGCCCGCGAGGCGGTCGACCACTACCGGACACTGGCCGCCGAGAACCGCGCCGACTTCGCCGGCCCGTACGCCACCGCCCTGGAGAACCTCGCCAACCAGCTCTCCGGACCCGCCACCAGGCCCGAGGCGATCGACGCCGTGCGCGCCGCCCTGGTGCTGCGCCGCGCACTGCTCGCCGAACGGCCAGAACCCCGGCAGTCGCTCGCCCTCGCCTCCGCCCTCGCCGACCTCGGCCTGCTGCTCGGCGAGGCCGGGCGGCACGCCGAGGCCGTCGACGCCGCCCGCGAGGCGGTCCGGCACTACGCCGCGCACGGCGGCGGGCAGGGCACCGACCAGGTTGCGTACTGGGCGGCGCTGCTCAGCCTGGTCGAGCAACTGGAACACACCGGCGCGCGGCACGAGGCCGACGTCCGGCTCGCCGAGATCGCCGCCGCCCACCGCCGGGTGACCGACGACAACCCGGCACTCGCCGCCCACCTGGACGGCCTGCTGCGCACCCACGGCTACCGGATCGCCCCCGACGGGCGCCCGCAGCCGACCGCTCCCGGCGAGGACGGCGACGGGCTCGGCGACGTGGCGCGGATCGGGGAGCTGACCCGGAGGGGACACGCGCTGGCCGAGCGGGGCGAGCTGCCGGGCGCGGTGGCGGCGTTCCAGCTGGCCGTGGAGCTGGCCCGGCGGCTGCCGCCGACGCCGGCCCGGCACCGGCTGGTCCTGGCGGCGGCGCTCAACGACCTCGGCCTGGCGCTCGGTTGGGCCGACCGACCGGGCGAGGCGGCGCAGGTGCTGGCCGAGGCGGTCGGCCTGAACCGCCGCCTGCTGCCGGAGTACGACACCCAGGTGCGACCGCTGCTCGCGGGCAGCCTGGACGCGCTGGGCACCCGCTTCGCCGCGGCCGGCCGGCACCCCGACGCGCTGGCGGTGACGCGGGAGGCCGTCGAGCTGCTGCAGCCGGCCGCCGACCGGCCCGAGGCGGACGCGGTGCAGCGCGACGCCGCCGGGCTCGAACTGGCCCGGATCCTCAACAACCTGAGCATCCGCCAGGCCGATCGGGGGTACCACGAGGAGGCCCGGGACGCCTCCCGCCAGGCGGTCGCCCGGTATCGCGCGATCCGGGCCCGGGACGAGGAGTACCTGTCCGGGCTGGTGCACGCGCTCGCCAACCTGGCCCTGCGGGAGGCCAGGCTGGAGCACACCGAGCCGGTCCCGGCGCTGGTGCGCGAGGTGGCGGAGCTGGTCGACCGTCCGGTGCGCTTCCCGCCCGGGTCGGGGCGCGCCGCGCTCGCCGAGTCGCTCGACTGGCTGGCCTGGTACCTGCGCGGGCACCGCGAGCGGGGCGCCGCCCGGCTCGCCAAGCGGGCCGCCGCCGACCTGCGGAAGCGGTGACGGCGCGCGGCGGACTCCTGGCGGACCGTCAGTCCCGGGCGTGCTGCGAGCGGGACTCCTGGCGGACCGTCAGTCCCGGGCGCGCTGCGGGCGGGTCATCCGCAGCACGTCCAGCGCCTCGTCCAGCTGCGTCTCGGTGAGCAGGCCGCGCTCCAGGTAGCCGCGCTCCAGCACCACCTGGCGGATGGTCTTGCGCTCGGCCAGCGACTGCTTGGCGACCTTGGCGGCCTCCTCGTAGCCGATGTACCGGTTGAGCGGGGTGACCACGGACGGGGAGGACTCGGCGTACTCGCGGGCCCGCTCGACGTTGGCGGTGAGCCCGGCGACCGCGCGGTCGGCCAGCAGGCGGGCGGAGTTGGCGAGCAGCCGGATCGACTCCAGCACGTTGCGGGCGATCACCGGGAGCATCACGTTCAGCTCGAAGTTGCCGCTCGCGCCGGCCACCGTGACGGTGGCGTCGTTGCCGATCACCTGGGCGGCGACCATCAGCACCACCTCGGGCAGCACCGGGTTGACCTTGCCCGGCATGATCGAGGAACCCGGCTGCAGGTCCGGCAGGTTGAGCTCGGCCAGGCCGGTGCGCGGGCCGGAGCCCATCCACCGCAGATCGTTCGCGATCTTGGTGAACCCGACCGCCACGGTGCGCAGTTGGCCGCTCAGCTCGACCAGGCCGTCCCGCGCGCCCTGCGCCTCGAAGTGGTTGCGGGCCTCGGAGAGCGCCAGCCCGGTGGCCCGGCCGACCTCGGCGATCACCGCCGGCGCGAAGCCCGGCGGGGTGTTGATGCCGGTGCCCACCGCCGTTCCGCCGAGCGGGAGTTCGGAGACCCGGGGGAGCGTCGCGTACAGCCGCTCCACGCCCAGGCGGACCTGCGCCGCGTAGCCGCCGAACTCCTGGCCCAGGGTCACCGGGGTGGCGTCCATCAGGTGGGTGCGGCCGGACTTCACCACCGCGGCGAACTCCTCGGACTTCTCCTCCAGCGCCCGGGCCAGGTGCTCCAGGGCGGGGATCAGGTCGTGGGTGACCGCGGCCGTCGCGGCGATGTGGATCGAGGACGGGAAGACGTCGTTGGACGACTGGCTGGCGTTCACCTGGTCGTTGGGGTGCACCGGGCGGCCCAGCTTCTCGCTCGCCAGGGTCGCGATCACCTCGTTGGCGTTCATGTTGGACGAGGTGCCCGAGCCGGTCTGGAAGACGTCGATCGGGAAGTGCTCGTCCCAGCGGCCCTCGGCCACTTCTTCGGCCGCCGCCCGGATCGCCGCCGCGACCGGCTCGTCCAGCACGCCGAGATCCGCGTTGACCGTCGCGGCGGCCGCCTTGATCCTGGCCAGGGCCGCGATGTGCGCGCGCTCCAGCCGCTGCCCGGAGACCGGGAAGTTCTCGATCGCGCGCTGGGTCTGCGCCTGCCACTTGGCCGCCGCCGGTACCCGGACCTCGCCCATCGAGTCGTGCTCGATCCGCCAGCTCTGTTCGTCCGCCATGGTTGGGACACCTCCTGGACGGCTCAGCCTTCCACGGGCGCCCGGCATTCCCGCTGCGCCGCGGACGCGTGTCGGCCGGTCCCGCCCGGGCGGCGGTGGGGGAGGATGGCGGTATGACCGATGACCCGGCGGGCGCGTCGGCCGCCCGCTTCCAGGAGATCGCCGAGGAGCTCGCCCCGCACGGGGTCAGCCGCGGCCAGATGTTCGGCATGCCGTGCCTGAAGGACCCGCGCGGCAAGGCCTTCGCCGGACTGCACCAGGGCACCCTGGTCTGCCGGCTCGGCCGGGACAGCTCGGCGATGGCCGAGGCCCTCCACCTGCCGGGCGCCCACCTGTTCGATCCGATGGGCGGCCGGCCGATGAAGGACTGGGTGTGCGTCCCCGCCGACGCCGCCGGCCACTGGGACAACTTCGCCGAGGCGGCCCGCAGCGCCCCGCGCTGACGGGCCGCCCCGGTACGTCAGCCGTGGTACGAGGCCACGATCTTGGTGAAGGCGTACGCGGACTGGCTGATCCCGCTGCAGCTGTCGCCCGCCGAGGTGCCGGAGGGGCAGGCCCGGTCGCGGTTGACCGACCAGAAGGTGAAGCGGGCCAGGTGGTGCGACTTGGCGTAGTTCAGCATGGTGGTGAAGTCGGTGGTGGTCACCGTCTCGTCGGACTCGTCGGTCTTGCCGTTCATCGAGGAGATGCCGATGTGCCTGTACGCGGTCGCCGAGTCGTAGCCGTAGGCGCTCGCCACCGCGTTCTTCAGGCCGTCGGCCGCCTTGGTG
Source organism: Kitasatospora sp. NPDC002522 (assembly GCF_053595195.1). NCBI lineage: Bacteria > Bacillati > Actinomycetota > Actinomycetes > Kitasatosporales > Streptomycetaceae > Kitasatospora > Kitasatospora sp. NPDC002522. The sequence continues at coordinate 3,099 of NZ_JBSFXE010000005.1, read as the reverse complement.
GAGACCGAGCCCATCGAGCCGCTGTGGCCGCCGAAGTCGAACGGCATGATGGTCCAGCCGTCCACCGCGGCGCCGGTGGTCGCACCCCGCTTGATCAGGTCCAGGCCGTCGGAGTCCGGGCCCGTGGTGGTGGTGCCGAGGGTGACGTACACCTTGATGCCGGGGTTGTTGGCCTTGATCGTCTTCAGCGCGCTGATCTCCCGCTGGCGCGCCGTCGAGCTGGCCACCTCGGTGTTCTCGATGTCGATGTCGATCGCCTTCAACTTGTAGGCGTCGATGACCTTCTGGTACGCCCCGGCCAGGGCCGAGGCCGAACTGCACTTCTCGCCGAGCTTGTTGCCGCTCCAGCCGCCGAACGAGACGACCACGTCGCCGCCGGCGTTGCGGATCGCGTTGATGGTTCTCTGGTCGCTGCCGCCGGTGAGCGCCCGGGAGCCGTCCCACTTCGGGTTGCAGCCGCCGTCGGAGAGCATGAACGCCAGCGTGAACTGGGTGGCGCCGGTCGCCTGCATCACCTGGACCGGGTTCTGCGGGCTGCCCCAACCCAGGTACTCGTACGGGGCGTTGAGGCCGACCGGGTCGGGGGAGGCGGCCTGCCCGGCGGGGGCCAGGGCGAAGGCGCCGGCGGTCAGCGCGGCGGTGGCGGCGAGGGCGAGGAGCGAACGGGTGCGGGCGTGCTTGGCCATGGGTCACCGGTTCCGTGGGGGAGGGGAAGAAGGTGATGGGGGATTAGGAAACCTTCCTAACTGGCAGGGTTTCAGGACGGCCTGTCCCCGTCAAGAGCGTGGGCGCGGAGCGGCATACTCGTCCCTCGAGGTACGTCCCCGAACCCTCCGAGGAGTCCGCCCATGGCCGCCAGTGCATCCGCCGGCCCCACCCGCCCCGACCCGCTCGACCTGCTCGGCGTCGCCGAGCTGCTCACCGACGAGGAGCGGCTGATCCGCGACACCGTGCGCGCCTTCACCGAGCGCCACATCCGCCCCCACCTCGCCGAGTGGTTCGAGCACGGCACCGTCCCGCTGCGCGAACTCGCTCCGGAACTGGGCAAGTTGGGAGTCCTCGGCATGCACCTCGACGGCTACGGCTGCACCGGCTCGACCGCCACCGAGTACGGCGTCGCCTGCATGGAGCTGGAGGCCGCCGACTCCGGCCTGCGCAGCTTCGTGTCGGTCCAGGGCTCGCTCGCCATGCGCTCCATCCACGCCTTCGGCTCCGAGGAGCAGAAGCTCCAGTGGCTGCCCGAGATGGCGGCCGGCCGCGCCATCGGCTGCTTCGGCCTGACCGAGCCGGAGGTCGGCTCCGACCCCGCCGCGATGCGGACCCGGGCCCGCCGTGACGGGGACGACTGGGTGCTGAACGGCTCCAAGCTGTGGATCACCAACGGCTCCGAGGCCGACGTCGCCGTGGTCTGGGCCGCCACCGACGAAGGCGTGCGCGGCTTCCTCGTTCCGCGCGGCACCCCCGGCTTCACCGCCCGCGACATCCCCGGCAAGCTCTCCCTGCGCGCCTCCGTCACCAGCGAACTCGCCTTCGACGACGTCCGGTTGCCCGCCGACGCGCTCCTCCCCGGGGCCCGCGGACTGCGCGCCCCGCTCTCCTCCCTCGGCGAGGCCCGCTACGGCATCCTCTGGGGCACCGTCGGCGCCGCCCGCGACTGCTACCAGGCCGCCCTCGACTACGCCCGCACCCGCACCCAGTTCGACCGCCCGATCGCCGGCTTCCAGCTCACCCAGCAGAAACTGGTCGAGATGGCCCTCGAACTCGAGAAGGCCTACCTGGTCGCCGTCCGCATCGGCCGCCTCAAGGACGAAGGCAGGGCCGCCCCCGCCCACATCTCCTTCGGCAAGCTCAACAACGTCCGCACCGCCCTGGAGATCGCCCGCAGCGCCCGCACCATCCTCGGCGCCAACGGCGTCACCACCGCCTACCCCGTGCTGCGCCACGCCAACAACCTCGAGTCCGTCCTCACCTACGAGGGCACCTCCGAGATCCACACCCTCGTCCTCGGCGAAGCCATCACCGGCGAGGCCGCCTACCGCTGACGTCCCGCCGGCCGGTGCCGCGCCGAACGGCTTGGCGAATCCTTTACCTGCTGATGCGATGTCAAATCAGGCGAAGGATCGACAAAACCGGCGCGGCCCGGCAACGTCACAGTCGATCAGACTCGCACGTGCGCGAACGGCATGGCAGGCTGCTCCCCGCTCGGGGGGGCTTGGAGCCGTCCTGGGCTGCACTTTTCACCCCAGACGAGGACTCAAAGACCATGACCAGACCGATATCGGTCACCCCGGGCCGGCGGTGGCTGGCCGGGGCGGTGACGACGGCGCTCGCCGCCGCGTCGCTCACCGCCTTCACCGCCGCCGCACACGCCGCTCCCACCGCGCCCGCCGCACCGGCCAAGGCCAAGCCGCTGACGTCGGATCAGGCCTCCGTCCAGGCCCGCCGTACCGGCAAGGCCGTGTCCGTCGACGCGGCGACCACCGCGACCGACGAGCTGACCGCCAACGCCGACGGCTCCTTCACCCTCAACCAGAGCCTCGCGCCGGTGCGGCGCTACCAGGGCGGGGCGTGGAAGAACCTCGACGCGACGCTGGTCAAGCGCGCGGACGGTGGCGTCGGCCCGGCGCTGTCCTCCACCGACCTGGTGCTCTCCGGCGGCGGCAACGGCCCGCTCGCCACCATGAAGTCGGGCGCCGCCTCCTTCTCGCTCGACCTGCCCAAGGGCCTGGCCGCGAAGCTCCCCGCGCCGGTCCTCGACGGCGCGACGGCCACGTACGCGCTGGCTCCCGGCCTCGACCTGAAGGTCACCGCCGACACCCTCGGCGGCTTCTCCGAGGTCTTCGTGGTCAAGGACGCCAAGGCCGCCGCCAACCCGGCGCTGAAGAAGCTGTCCTTCCCGGCCCGGGCGAACGGGGTCGACCTGGCCACCGACCAGGCGGGCAACCTCACCGGCAAGGACAAGCAGGGCAGGACCCTGTTCTCCGCGCCGGCTCCCGACCGCGGTGTGTGGGACTCCGCCGCCGACCAGGCCGCCGCCACGGTGGTGGAGCCGAAGAGCGGTGCCAGGCTCGACGCCAAGTCCGGTGCCCCCGCCGCGTC